>DATMQU010000278.1:0-5245 GCA_035566715.1 Vicinamibacteria bacterium | reverse complement strand
CGATAGCGGTCGCCCCCCGCCGCTCCGCCGACGGCTACACCCGGCTGGCCGTGAACTCCCACCAGCCGTGGGCGGGCCCCGTCGCCTGGTACGAGGTGCACCTGCGGAGCGAGCAGGGTTGGGACATGGTGGGCGGGGTCTTCCCGGGGGCGCCGGTCGTGCTCCACGGCCACAACCGCGACCTGGGCTGGGCCCACACCGTGAACCGCCCCCGCCTCGTCGACGTCTACGTGCTGGAGACGAACCCCGCCAACCCCAACCAGTACCGCTTCGACGGAGCCTGGCGGGACCTCGAGGTGCGGACGGTGCCGATCGAGGTGAAGCTCCTCGGCCCTCTTCACTGGACGTTCTCGCGCGAGACCCTCTGGTCCGTCCACGGGCCGGTGGTGCGCCGACCCCACGGCACCTACGCGATCCGCTTCGCGGGCATGGGCGAGGTCCGGCAGGTGGAGCAGTGGTACCGCATGAACCGGGCCCGCAGCCTGGAGGAGTGGCACGGGGCCATGAGGATGGGCGCCCTGCCCATGTTCAACTGCGGTTACGCGGACCGCGAGGGCAACATCGAGTACCTCTACAACGCACGCCTGCCCCTCCGCGAGGGGAGCGACGAGGGGGCGGGCTATCTCGCGGGCGACACCTCGGCCACCCTCTGGAGGGAGTACCTTCCCTTCGACGAGCTGCCCCGGGTGACCAATCCCCCCTCGGGCTTCGTCATCAGCTCCAACAGCTCTCCCTTCCAGGCCACCCTCGGCCCCGGCAACCCGGACCCCGCGCGCTACCCGCCGAGCTTCGGAATCGAGACGCACTTGACCAACCGCGCGCGGCGCGCCCTCGAGCTCTTCGGGGGGGACCGCTCCGTGACCCGCGAGGCCTTCGACCGCTACAAGTTCGACACCGCCTATTCTCCCGACTCGACGACGGCCCGCCGCTTCCACGAGATCGTAGACGGCCGGCTTCCCGACGACCCGCTCCTCCGGGAGGCGGCCGACGTCCTGCGGCGCTGGAACCTGGACACGGACCCCGCGAACCCCGCGGCCGCCCTCGCCCTGCTGACCCTCCGGCCGGGGGACGACGACCAGCCGCCGCCCCTCGAGCGCTTCGCGCTCCTGGCCCGCCTGGAGGACGCGGCCCGAACGCTCCGGCGGACGCACGCCCGGCTGGACGCGCCCTGGGGCGAGTTCCACCGCCTGCGCCGCGGCACGGTGGACCTGCCGGTGGGGGGCGGTCCGGACACCCTCCACGCGGTCTACGCTCGCCCCGCCGCGGACGGGCGGCTCGTGGGCTGGGCAGGCGACAGCTACATCCTGCAGGTGGAGTGGGACCCTTCGGGCCGAGTCCGCTCGCGCAGTATCCACCAATACGGCAGCGCCACCCTCGACGAGCGATCGCCCCACTACGCCGACCAGGCCCCGCTTTTCGTCCGGCGGGAGCTGAAGCCCGTCTGGCTCGACGAGGCCGAGATTCGGGCGCACCTAGAGCGGGAGTACCGGCCGGGGCAGGAGGCCTTCCCCGAGAGCCGTCCCCATGCCACGCCCTGAGGCGTCCCCTCCCTCTTCCGGCGTTTTCGGGGCAGCTGCCGCCGCCCGCGGGTTCGCGCTCGGCCCCTGCCCGGCAAGACACACCACCCGGGGCCACTCCACGGTGGCACCAGAGCGGCGGCTCCCCCATGTGCGTCGGGGCTCGGGGAGAGAAGAGCGATGAGCGTCGAGCGCGACGCCCTCAGCGAACAGATCCACCTTCTGGGCGATCTCCTCGGCCAGACCCTGGTGGAGCAGGAGGGCCAGCCGCTCTTCGACCTGGTGGAGGAGATCCGGGCCTTGGCCAAGGCCCACCGCGGAGGCGACGGCGCGGCCGGCGAGCGGCTGCTCCGGCGGGTGGAGGCCCTGCCCCTGGCGGAGGCGCGGGGGGTGGTCAAGGCCTTCGCCTCCTACTTCCAGCTCGTGAACTTGGCCGAGGAAGAGGAACGGGTGCGGGTCCTGCGCCGCCGGGCTCGGGAGGCCCACGCCCGGGGCGATCCCGTGTCGGAGACCGTCCCCGCCGCCATCCGCGAGCTCCACGAGCAGGGCCTCTCCCCGGAGGAGATGCAAGCCCTCCTGCGCGACCTCCTCGTCATGCCGGTCTTCACCGCCCACCCCACCGAGGCCAAGCGCCGCACCGTTCTCACCAAGCTCGGCCGCATCGCGGAGGCCCTGCACACGCTCGACTTCCACTCCCCCACCCCCGAGGAGTCGGAGGCGCTCCTGGACCTTCTCCGCGAGGAGATCGTGTCCCTCTGGCAAACCGAAGAGACCCGCGCCTACCGCCCGAGCGTCCTCGACGAGGTGCGCAACGGCCTCTACTACTTCGAGGCCACGCTCTTCGACTTGGCCCCCGAGATCCCGGCCCGGCTGCGGCGGGCCCTCGATAAGTACTACCCCGGCCAGGCCTTCGCGGTGCCGAACTTCCTAAGGTTCGGAAGCTGGATCGGCGGCGACCGCGACGGGAACCCCTTGGTGACCCCGCGGGCCACCGAGGAGACCCTTCGCGAGCACAAGGCGGCGGCGCTCCGCCTTTACCTGCGGGCCCTCGAGCGCATGCATGGCCACCTCAGCACGGCCGAGCGCTACGGGATGAGCCACGAGCTCCGGACCAGCCTCGAGAAGGACGCCGCCCTCTTCCCGGAGGCCGCGGAGAGGGCCGCCCAGCGCTACCGCCGGCAGCCGTACCGCCAGAAGCTGGCCCTCGTCTACCGCAAGCTCACGGCCACGCTGGAGGCCAGCCAGCGCCCCTGGCGCATCGACCACCGGCCGCGGCCGGGCACCTACGCCGCCGCCGCCGAGTTCGCGGCCGACCTCCGGCTTCTCCAGGACAGTCTGCGCGCGCACGGGGGAGGCCGGCTGGCGGAAGGCCGCCTGGCCACCCTCGCCGCCCAAGTCGCGATCTTCGGCTTCCACCTGGCCACCCTCGACCTCCGCCAGCACGCGGAGCGCCACACGAGCGCGCTCTCCGAGATCTTTAAGCGCTACGCCGTCGCCGACGCGTTCGGGGCGGGGGGGGAAGACGCCAAGGTCCAGCTCCTGACCGCGGAGCTCCTGAACCCCCGGCCCCTCAGCCCCGCCCGCCTCGACTTCACCGAGGCCACGAGCGAGACGCTGGAGCTCTTCCGGCTGGTGCGACGGGCCCACGAGCGCGTGGGGGCGGCCGCCATCGACAGCTACATCATCAGCATGACGCGGGGGGCGAGCGACCTCCTGGCCACGCTCCTTCTGGCCAAGGACGCGGGCGTGGCCGACGCCCTCGACGTGGTCCCGCTCTTCGAGACCGTGGCCGACCTGCACGCCGCCCCCCAGACCATGGAGCGCCTGTTCACCAACCCCGCCTATGACCGCCATCTGCGGGCCCGCGGGCGGGCCCAGGCGATCATGATCGGCTACAGCGACTCCAACAAGGACGCGGGCTACCTGACCGCGAACTGGGAGCTGCACCTGGCCCAGCGTGCCCTGGCCGCCCTCTGCGCCCGCCATCAGGTGACCCTCACCCTCTTCCACGGCCGGGGCGGCTCCGTGGGTCGCGGGGGTGGGCCCACCAACCGGGCCATCCTCGCCCAGCCTCCGGAATCGGTGGGGAGCCGGCTCAAGCTGACCGAGCAGGGGGAGGCCATCACCACCCGCTACGCCAACCCCCACCTGGCCCGGCGCCACCTGGAGCAGCTGGTCCACGCCGTGCTCGTGACCAGCGGCAAGCGGTCGGGGAGCAGCCCCTCGCGGGGCGGGGTTTGGCAGGAGGCCCTGGGCGGCCTCTCGCCCCGGGCCGAGCAGGCCTATCGATCGCTCGTCCACGGCTCGCCGGCGATCCTGCGCTACTTCCGCGCGGCCACGCCGGTGGACGAAACCGGGGAGCTCAACATCGGGAGCCGGCCCGCCCGGCGTCACTCCGGAGAGGGCATCTCCGACCTGCGGGCCATCCCCTGGGTCTTCGCCTGGACGCAGAGCCGGCTCACCCTGCCCGGCTGGTACGGCCTGGGCGCAGCCCTCGAGGCCTGGGCCCGGACGGGCGCGGAATGGGAGTTGCTGGGGGCCATGTACCGGGAGTGGACGTTCTTCCGAACCCTCGTGGACAACGCACAGGTGTCTCTCCGCAAGGCCGACCTCCTCATCGCGGACGTCTACGCGGGCCTGGCCGACGAGAAGACGCGGACGGAGATCTTCCCCCTCCTGCGGGCCGAGTACGAGCGGACGGAGGCCGCCCTCCGGCGGCTGACCGGCCAGGTGGACCTCCTCGACCACGAGCCCTGGCTGCAGCGCTCGATCCGCGTCCGCAACCCCTACATCGACCCCATGAACTACATCCAGGTGGCGCTCCTGCGCCGGCTGCGCAACGCGCCCCGGGGGCCGGAGGCGGAGGCGCTCCGGGAGGCCGTGCTCCTCAGCGTGAACGGGATCGCGGCCGGGCTGCGGAACACGGGGTGAGGGCCGGCGGCCTCACCGGCACTTGACGAGGCGGGCCCGCCCCCCGAGGGTCAAGCGGTAGGGACCCAAGGGGGCGCCCTCCTCAACGACGATCTCCAGGACCAGGCTCGAGCCCTCGGCCGACCCGCGGTAGAGCGCGGGAGCGCCGCCCTCGGCTTCGTCCTTGCGGGTGGGGCCCCCGTGCTCGCGGACGAAGCGACCCTTGGCCTCGAACCGACCTCTCTCGTCCAGGACCAGGGCCTCGTCCACGCGCCCGTGGGCGCAATCCAGCTCCAGAACGGCTCCCGCCTCCCCCACCGACATGCGGACGTGCTCTCCGCCCCACTCTCCGCTCGCCAGGCGCGTCCTGGCGTCCGCCCCGGGAAGGGGGAGAAAGCCCCCCAGCACGAGCAGGGCCACGAGCACCCCTCGGCCACCACCCGGCGCGTGCATCGCGGTCATGCCTTTCAAGATACGCCCGCCCCGCGCACGAATTCAATTTATTCAAATCATTCAAATTTTTGTTGACAGGACGACAGGGGCGGGCGGAAAATCCGCGACCTGAGTTGCAGAGTTGCGGGACCCCGGGCCGCCCGCCGTCGACCAAGGGGAGTCCGCGGGTTCTTCCGTGCCCGTCCGGGGTCTTGTGCGGACAGGGGGTTTTGCGGGAGTGCGGGCCGGTCGCCGTCTTCCCCCTAGAGAAGCGCGATGTGAGCGGGCCCACCGCCGGCCCGCCGCCCACGGACATAAGGTCCGGGCGCCTTCCCCGCCGCGGGGGCTCCCGGTGGGGGCAACGATAAACCAGACCCAGAGGGAGC
>DATMQU010000277.1:0-3220 GCA_035566715.1 Vicinamibacteria bacterium | reverse complement strand
TGCGCCGTGTGGCCTTCCTGCCAAAGGAATTCGAGCGTGCGCAAAAACGGCCGCGTCGCCTTCTCCCAGCGCATCACGTTCGCCCATTGGTTGATGAGCACGGGGAGGTCCCGCCAGGAGCGCACCCACTTGGCGTAGGTGGAGCAGATCATGGACTCCGAGGTGGGTCGGATGGCGAGCGGCTCCTCAAGCTCCTCCCCCCCGCCAATCGTCACCCAGGCACACTCGGGGGAGAAGCCCTTCACGTGCTCCTTCTCCTTCTCCAGGAAGCTCTTGGGGATGAGGAGGGGGAAGTAGGCGTTGACGTGCCCGGTCTCCTTGATGCGCCGGTCCATGTCCGCCTGCATGTGCTCCCAGATCGCATAGCCGTAAGGCCGGATGATCATGCAGCCCCGGACCGGTCCGTAGTCGGCCATCTCCGCCTTCAGGACTACGTCCAGGTACCACTGGGAGAAGTCCTGGCTCTTGGGGGTAATCTCCTTGAGGACGCGCTCTTTCTCCATTGGGCTCTATCTCTCCGAGGTCGCGGGGCGGGCCCCGTGCGTCCTCCACTGGTGCGCGAAGGCGTGCAGCGCCTCCAGGTTGCGGCTGCCCCCCCGGAGCTGGACCAGGGCGCCGAGGATGAAGGCGCCATAGACGTACAGGATCTCTCCCCGGATCGAGGGGACCATGAACTGCACGAACCAGAGGACGAACAGGATGAGGGCCTCCCCCGCCGAGTATCGCATGTTCAGGAGCAGGAGCATGCCCAGGACGGACTGGAGGATCGTGAGCAGGATCTCCTGGCGCTGCATGGCATCGAAAGGAACCGCCCTCACCGCCCCCGCGCTCAAGCTGTAGACCAGGGGGATCATCCCCGCCAGCACCGTCCACTGGTTGATGTTGGAGGAGACCAGGTTCATCAGGGCGAGGGGGGCCTGACGGACGGTGGACGCCCACTTGAAGGCCGAGACCTTCTCCGGAAACTCGGTGAGGAAGGGGGCCACCCACTGGATGAAGACGAACTCGCTGATCCCGCCCGCCAGGGCGAGGCCCTTCAGGCTGTCGACGAAGGGGTGGATGACCAGGTAGAGGAGGATTCCGCCCCCCACGAACAGGGAGGTGATGGCCGCCCCCCGGAGCCCGGGCCGCAGGGACATGAGGGTGCGGGGGACGGCGTCCAGGGTCTCCGCTTCCGCGTGGTCCTTGGGGGGTATCCGGTTCAGGACGTAGAGGTAGGCGATGTAGATGCCGACCAGGATCGCCCCGTCCCAAACCGAGAGGCTCCCCTTCCACCAGATGAAGGAAAAATACAGGATCGGAAGCAGGAGGCCGATGACCTCCACCGAGTGCTCCGCCTCCAGCACTATTTCCTTCAGCCACTTTCCGGTGCGGCGCCGGTGCACCACGGAGGCCACGATGAAGATCATCGGCCAGCCCAGGCCCACGAGCAGGCGCAGGCTGCCCGTGAAGTTGGCGGTCATGTCGGGCACGTCCTGCCGCCAGGCGATGTCGGCCTCTACCGCGAACTCGGGCAGGGTCTGGAGCCAGGCCAGGATGGCCAGGGCCAAGCCTTGGCTCATGAAGAACTGGGCTGCCTCCGCCGCCCAGGCGACGATGAAGGCCGAGGCCAGGACGCAGGGGAAGGTCCAGAGGGCGGAGGCGGCTCCCGCGGCCTCGCCGGAGCGGTTGAGGCCGGTCAGGAGGCTGGCCTTCGCCCCGCTCAGCACTTCGTTCCCGCCGGCACCGGGACCTCCGCTTCCACGAGGCGCGCCCCTTCCGCGTCCAGCCAGGTGTGTCCGCGGAAGGCATCGCGGGGGGCGGGAAAGTCGGTCCGGAAGTGCGCGCCCCGGCTCTCCTCGCGGAAGAGGGCGGAGCGGGCCATGGCCCGGGCCACCTCCAAGAGGTTGCGGGTCTCGGCCGCGGCCCGATCCGCGGGCGCGCCCGCCGTTTCCCCGCGCGAGCTCTCGAGGAAGGCCAGCAGGTCGCGGAGCCCGGGGCCGTCCCGCTCGAGCCCCAGGCCCGCCCAGGCCCGGCCGCGAATCTCGCCGCGCAGGGAGTCGGGGACCAGCGCCCTCCACGCGGGGCCGGGGGCTCCCTCCCCGCTCGGCCACGCAGGCCCGGCCTCCTCCGCCATGGCCTCCGCCGCCCGGGCCCCGAAGACCAGGCCTTCGAGGAGGGAGTTGCTGGCCAGTCGGTTCGCGCCGTGTACGCCTGTGCCCGCGCATTCCCCCGCCGCATAGAGACCGGCCAGGGTCGATCGTCCCTGAAGATCGGTGGCCACGCCTCCCATGACGTAGTGGGCGGCGGGCGTGACCGGCACGAGGTCGGAAGTGATGTCGACCCCATAGCGGAGGCAGGTGGCATGGATCCGGGGGAAGCGCGTCCGCACGCGCTCGGAGTCCAGGTGCCGGAGGTCGAGGCTCACCGGACCCCGCCCCTCCTGCGCCTCGCGCGCGATGGCGCGGGCCACCTCATCCCGGGGGCCCAGCTCGTCCGTGAAGCGCCCGCCGGCGGCGTTCCTCAGGTAGGCCCCTTCGCCCCGGACCGCCTCCGAGATGAGGAAGCGCGGCGCCCCCGGCAAGGAGAGCGCGGTGGGGTGGAACTGCACGAACTCCATGTCCAGCAGGGCCGCCCCCGCGCGCGCGGCCATGGCCACGCCGTCCCCGGTGGCCACGGGCGGGTTGGTGGTCTCCGCGAACACCTGTCCGGCTCCCCCCGTGGCGAGGAGGGTCGCCCGGGCCAGGACCCGGGTCGGGGTTCCCTCGTCGGTCACGAACGAGCACCCCACCACCCGCCCCTCCCGGGTCTCGAGGTCGGTCGAGCAGGCAAAGGAGCGCACGAGGATGGTGGGCGTGCGTCGGGTCTTCTCCAGGAGGGCGCGCACCATCTCCCAGCCGGTGGCGTCGCCCAAGGCGTGCAGGACCCGGTTCTTCGAGTGGGCGCCCTCTCGGGTGAAGTGGAACTGCCCCCCCGCGCGGTCGAAGCGGGCCCCCCAGGCCGCCAGCTCGCGGATCCGCTCCGGGCCTTCCTCCACCAGCACGCGCGCCGCGGCGGTGGACACGATCCCCCCGCCCGCCCGCAGGGTGTCCTCGAGGTGCCCCTCGGGGTCGTCGTCGGCGGCGAGAGCCACCGCCACCCCGCCCTGCGCGTATCCGGTGTTGCTCTCGGTGGGCTGGTCCTTGGTCACGACGAGCACGCTCCCGCGGCGGGCGAGGCCGATCGCCGCCCGCAGCCCGGC
>DATMQU010000276.1:0-3446 GCA_035566715.1 Vicinamibacteria bacterium | reverse complement strand
GTCGAAAGTTCCTGCTCTGTCCGGGGCGTCTCGGCAACATTTGCCCGGATGTTCGCAATTTGGTGCTCCAGGGCCCGTTGCCTCTCCTCGAGCTTTTTCACTTCGTAGCCGGCTTTGGCCAGCTGCTCTCGGCCAACGGGGTCGCCGTCGACCGGAGCCTCCCCCCTTCGCCCCTCCAGCCGGGCGATGCGAGCCTTGAGGTTCTCCACGTCCGGGTGCTCCTCCTTGTATCGGCTTCTCAAGGAGGCGAGTTGTCGTTTCAACTCCCCCACGTCCTCCGTCCCCCCCGCGGGGGCGGCGGCGGGCCGGCCGGCTCCCCGAGCGAGCGCCTCCTGCCTCTCGCGCGCGAAGAGAAGGCTCTCCTCGACCGTCTGCATCTCCCGCTGGAGCATCTGCATGGTGGTGAGGTTTGTCTGCAGCTGCTCGGGCAACTGCCCCATGTGTTCTTCTTTGAAGCGCCTTAGAGCTACTTCCTTGTTCTCCAGCTCCGAACGCCCGTCCTTCACCTGGGTCATGAGAAAGTCGACGGCCCCCTCGACCTGCTGCTCCCGGGACTTGACCGTCTCCTCGATGAAGAGCCGGGCGAGCCGATCCGTCACTTCCTGGGCCTTGCGGGGACTGCTATGGTAGAACTCGATCGTGAATCCATCGTTCCCGCTGATGTTGATGGAGGTCGCTTGGCGCATCTTCTCCACCGCCAGCGTCTTGGAGTCGATGCCCGGATAGGGCTTAGTTTCCTCAATGACCCTCTCGAGGCGCGTGCGGCTGAGGATCTCCGGCCTTACCGCCTCTAGGCGTTGGCCGGGTTCTCTGGTTGCGACCTTGGGGATGAAGGATTCGGGTACCTTCTCCGACTCGACCAGAACCAAGGCCGAGGAGACGTACTTCTTGGGAACAAGGAACAATGCCACGATCGACACAAGGAAGACCGCAGCCCAAGGCACGAGGACCAGCACCGGCCGCCTGAGCGGCGCATAGAGGAAATGGCGGAACTGTGTCCAATGAAACGAGAACTCGTTTGACTCGTCGGGCCGGCCAACACCATTGGCGGGACTGGCGCCCATACGACCGTCGCCATTCATGGGCCCAGTCATGGCACCACGATCGTGTCGCCAGCGCTGAGCAATACGTTTTGTGACATGTCCTTCCCTTCGCCGACGTGTTTAAAGTTGAACGGGATGACTCTCTGGTCCTCTCGAATGATGACGATGCTCTCGGGCTTGGCGAACTCCTTGAACCCCCCGGCCAAGGCGAGCGCCTTGAGGACGGTCATGCGGCCCGACAGCGGGAACTCGCCCGGCCTCACCATTTGACCGACCACGTAGATCTTGGCGCTGGTGGCCTGGCTGACAGTGACGGTGACGCGAGGGTTCTCAATAAAGCGCTTGAGCTCCGTCACCAGCGTGCCCGCAAGCTGGCTGGGCACGCGCCCTGCCGCTTGTACATCCCCAAGGAGAGGAACGGTGATCATGCCGTCAAGTCGCACGGTCACATCGAGGGTCAGGTCCGGCTCCTTCCAGACGGTGATCCGGAGAACGTCCCCCAGACCAATCATGTAGCCGGAGGGCGGCGTGGCGGCTCCCGCAGCCGCCGGCTTAGCCGTCCGCTCTTGGGCGCTGGCGGCGCTCCCGACGCAGGCCAAAAGCCCGAGACCAGCCGCCAACACCCTGTTCAACTGAGTCCCCATCCTCAATGGCGGAAACGCCGTGGCCCCGACTGGCGGCGAGCCTTTGTTCGTGCCGGCCTCACCTTGCGGCTAACCGCTCTGCTGAGCATCACGCGTCACTACTCAGTGTGGAGGCCATCGAACAAGCCCATGAGATTCTGCTCCCGCCGTAACCTACAGAGCCTCAACGAAATCACGCGGAAGCTCGAACTCCTCGACAACATCAACATCATCGTCCTCAACGGGATGCCCCACAATCAGGTGCCCACGGAAACAGGGATCAGGGAAACCCTGAGATTGGTGTGGGGCCCTTGCCCAACGGGCAGCACCCCCCCGGGGGCAGGTACCGCCCGTTGATACCTCCAGAACGGCGAGCCCGCGCATCCCCCCGAGGCCTCGGCTCGGAATGGGCACCGGAGGGCCCGGCCAGCCCATCTCGTGTGGGGCCCTGCGAGCGCTGGCGGCTAGATTCTCCTGGCCTACCGAGCCGAGCGCAGCTCCGCCCTCTTCGGGGGACCCTAGGGTCCATAGAGGCGATGTCGCCGCCCACCGTCGCCCTTCCCGCGCCTCGACGACGTCGCGTTTAGGAGCTGCCGGTGCCGCTGACCAATCGTGTGACGTGCCGGTCTCGGGGCAAACGCCCCCCGCCGACAAGATCAGTCCGGCCGTCGGGGCGGCGAGAGCGGTGCCGGTACTCCGGGTGTCGGTCGGGAGGCGCTCAGCTTTGCGGTTGCCGCGGGCGAGGAGATGCCCTGGCCCGCGTTCGCGGAGGTGAGGGTAGAGCTGAGGGGGTTAGGATTCCCGGCGTCGAATCTGGCCCTGGCCGGGAGCGTGTAGAGCTTGGTTCCTCCGGTCGCGTCTACCCAGGGCCAGGGATCGTTGGCAAAGAACGCCGGCTTGCTCGTCAGGTAGAGGGAATTCGGGATCGATTGTGGCGGGTTGTCCCAATGAACTGCGTTCGTGACAAAGTCGAAGTTGCCGTCACGGACGGTGGTGGAAAGCACCTTCGGATCGGGCGGAGCGTTCCAGTCGTCGGGGTTATACCCGAGTCGCCACATGGGAGTCGGGTCGTCGGTCCAGGGCAATTTGATGTTTTCGTAGGTGAAGGAGGAATACGGCGCAGGGCTCTGCCCTGCCGTACCGAGCACGTTCCCGATGAACGTGTACCACCAGTGACCTTCGGCAAGACCGATCGCTCGCCGGTTTCCGAGATCGCTGATGAGCAGGGGGGGCAGCGACCGACGCCTGCCGGTGAGGTGATTGCGCAGGACCGTGATGTAGACCCCGTTCCCCCAGGTGTTGTCCCCGTCGAAGTTGAACGATTCGTTGCCCTCGAACAGTTCGAAGTGCGGCGTGGTCAGGTGGGAGGCGTTGAGGCCGACCTCCACGTAGGTGGGGGCGGTGCTGATCCAGCCATCCTCCATGTAGTTATAGCCGATCACGTTTCCGCCGCCCGAGGCCCGCATCACCATGACCTTATTCATGTTCCACACGATGTTGTTCTCGACGAGATTGTCGGCGGAATAGAACGAGAACGAGATCCCGTAGCCCCCACCGCCTGGATTCGGGTCCTGCGTGCTGTGGATATAGGAATCGCGGAGAACGCATCGAAACGACGCGTCCAGGGCAACGCTGGCGCCGCTCTGGAAGTCCGATTCGATGTTCTTGATCCAGCTGTAGGCAGCGTTCGCGAACCCTATGTTGCCTTGGCCCTGGCTCCCACCGGATAGGTAGAGATCCTCGACGCCGGCGTCCCTGACCGAGGGCACGACCGGCCCGT
>DATMQU010000275.1:0-8292 GCA_035566715.1 Vicinamibacteria bacterium | reverse complement strand
CTTAGTGGCATGCTCACGTGGTGGGGAGAAGAGCGCAGGAGGGGAGAAGAGCGGAGGAGGGGAGAAGAGCGGAGGAGCCGGGGACGGAGCCGCATAGACCCCCCTGGACCCAGCGATTCCCGAACCCAGGCGACTATGAGCCTACCTCTTGGGACCTCAGACAACGCAAGCCCACTGGAGGGGGGAGTCCGTCGGGTCGCGGTTAAATGGTTCCCGGAGTCAAGAAAACCCAGGGATGCCGGCGAGTGGCAGCGGATCATTGACGAGATCATCGACTATGGGTTCGTCGATCTGGTTCAACAAGCCGACGCCTGGCGCGTAACCTTGGCTACGGCAGGGACCCCCAGCGGTGGCGCTGGCCAGTCTGCACCGGTGAGGGACATGCGGGCTGAGGTCATTGGTGCGCTGAAGGCAGCTGGAAAGCTGGTTGTTTCGGACGCCCCGCCATCTCCGACCTTGCCGCTCCTGGCCAGCGAATAGGCCCTTTAGGTCTACAATTTCGCTGCAGAAAGAAGCGGCTGCACCACGACAAACAAATGGGAAATGGTGGAGGGAGAATCGTCGAGGCAGATGTTCGGTGCCCCAGGTGTGACAGGCCTGGCATGATCTCCTATCCCGACTGCCCCCCAAACCCCTACCCCGTCCACGAGGACCTTCGTTGCCCCGTGCCCTGCGGAGCCGAGTTTGACTTCAGCGTGCCGGAGCACGCAGTCAACGGCAAGACCTGGTCCGTGACCTGGTCGTAGGGCCGGCGGCCACCGCCCTCCCTGGGGTAGGGACAGCAAACGGACAAGAACAACGATCTACTCCGAGTTCGGGCAAGGTTCTGGGAAACGAGTCTCACCAAGGTCTTCCGGACGTTCTCACGCACGCGCCCCAGTAAGTCGTTCTGTTCAAACTACTCCATCTCCCATCTTCTGCCCACGCCCAATATCACTTCGGGTTCTTGCCTCATGGCCATCAATCGCATGTTGGTCGCCTTCGCCCTGGGGGCGGCGGCTTGGCTATCCAGCCTCGCCCGTCGGCGGGTCCAAGACTTCGCGGACCTTCCGCGCCAGCATCCCCGATGTGAACGGCTTCTGCAGAAACGCCATCTCGCGTGCCTTCACGCCGTAGCGGAGGACGGCGTCGTCGGTGTAGCCCGAGACGTAGAGGATCTTAATCCCCGGCCTGGCCGCCGTGATCAGCTCGCCCAGCTCGCGGCCGCCCATTCCCGGAAGCACGACGTCGGTGATCAAGAGGTGCAAAGGCGGCTCGCTGCGCTCGGCGACAGCGAGCGCCTCGGTCCCCTTGGTTACGCCGAGGACTGTGTAGCCCAGGCTTTCGAGCATCTCCGAAACGACGCCCCGCAGCGCCGCTTCGTCCTCCACGAGAAGGATGGTCTCTGAGCCTCGTGGGAGAAGCGCCGCCTCATGGGGCAGCTCCGCCAATTGCGCCCCGTCTTCCACGCGCGGCAGGTAGATCTTGAACGTGGTCCCCTGCCCCGGTTCGCTGTAGACCCACACGTGGCCCCCGCTCTGTTTCACGATGCCGTAGACCGTGCCGAGGCCAAGGCCGGACCCCTTGCCAGCTTCCTTCGTGGTGAAGAACGGCTCGAAGATGCGCGCCTGCACTTCGGCCGTCATGCCGTGGCCCGTATCGGACACGGCCAGCAGCACGTAAGGGCCTGGCTCCACTGCTGGATGCCGGCGGACGTATTCAGGGTCCAGCCGGGCGTCGGCCGTTTCGATCGTGAGCCGTCCGCCCGTCGGCATGGCGTCACGGGCGTTGACGACGAGGTTCATCAGGATCTGTTGGATCTGATGGGGGTCGGCCCTTATGCGTCCGAGATCCTTGGCCAGAACCGACACCACCTCGATGTCCTCTCCGAGGAGACGCTGCAGCATCCCCTCGGACCCGGCGACGGCCGCGTTGAGATCTAGCACCCGGGGCTGCACGACCTCTCGGCGTGAGAAGGCCAGCAGTTGGCGCGTGAGACCGGTCGCGCGCTCGCTGGCATCGAGGATCTCCGAAACGTACCGGCGCTGCTTGGATTCGTCGGGCAGTTGCTTCGCAAGCAGCTGTCCGTAGCCCATGATCACGCCCAGGAGGTTGTTGAAGTCGTGGGCGACACCCCCGGCCAGCCGGCCGACGGATTCCATCTTCTGGGACTGGAGAAACTGGGCTTCGAGACTCTTCCTCTCCGTGACGTCCGACCAGGAGCCGATCACCTCCGCGGGGCCGCCGCGGGGAGCGTTGACGAGGGCCTGCTCATCGTGGATCCAGCGCCAGCTCCCGTCGGCGTGACGAAACCGGTACTCGCGGGCGGCCTGGCCCTCCTTCAGCAAGCGCGGGATGTCGGCTGTCACTGGGTCGAGGTCCTCTGGGTGTGTGTTGTCGAGCCACCATCCGGGCCGCAGCGCCTCTTTAGCCGAATAGCCCAGAAGCGATTTGATATTCGTGCTGATCCATGTCGGCGTCATCTCCGAGCGGTCGGCACGCCGAACGTACGTCACCGTGGGGCTGGATGCCACGATGTGGTCGAGGCGCTCGCGGGCGGAGCGCAGCTCGTCGGCTTGATGGCGGACTTCCGCGTAGAGCGTCGCGTTCTCGTAACAGAGTGCGAGCTGTGCCGCGAGCGTCGCGGCGATCCGTTCGTCGTCCTCGCTGAACTCGAGCGCGCCCAGGCGTTGCGCGAGGTAGAGCCAGCCATAGACGCGGCCGGGCGAGGCGATCGGGACGCCCAGGAAGGACTCAATCGGTGGGTGTGCTGGCGGAAGGCCCGCTGGCTCGACCGATCCGTTGAGCCCGGCGAGCCGGATGGGGCGTCGCTCCGACAGCAGTCGCCCCAAGGCGCCGTGCCGGGCCGGGAATTGGCCGATCGCCTCGCCGTCGAAACCCCGCGAGAGAAACATCTCGACGCTCTCCCCCGCGGCGTCCAGGATGCCGACGCCGACGTAGCGAGCGCTGATCACGTCCTGCGCCGCGCGGCAGAAGAGGTCGAGGAGCGCCCGGGGCTCGCGCTCCGAGCTCATCTCCAGCCCCGCCTCGACGACCGCCGCGAGTCGCAGGCCGATCGTCTGCAGCGTTGCCAGCGACGTTCGGAGCTCATCGGCGCTCGCTTGCAGTCGTTCCCGTTCGGCCACCAGCTCCAGGCCGTGATCGATCGCCGCAGCCATCTTCAGGTTCAGCTCTTGGATTACGAGAAGGTAGGTCGAGAGCTTTTGGTCCACCCCCGACGCGGCCCTGAGGGCGTCCGTGTAGGCCGGCATCGGCAGCGCGGGCGGAGGAGCCGGAGGCTCGTGCGCCTCGTCGATGCCCAGCGCCTTGGCCACGGTCTTCAGGATCAACTCCGGCTCGGATGGCTTGGGCAAGACGGTTGTGACGCCGAGCTTCTCGGCGAGCGGCGCGGCATCGCGAACGCGATACGTCGCCGTGTAGAAGATAAGGGGGATCGCCGCGAGCTCGGGGTCGGCCTTCATCTGCCCGGCCAGCTCGAAGCCGCTCATGTTCGGCATGTAGATGTCAGAGATGACCAGGCCCGGCCGCTCGATGCGCATCTTCGCGAGAGCTTCGACGCCGTCCGAGGCCTCCACGACCACGTGGCCTGCGTAGGCCAACAGCGTGACGAGGAATTGCCGGTTGATCGCTCGATCGTCCACGACGAGGATCGTAGCCATCGCTAGGTTCTCGCCTTCTTGAGGGACTCCTCGAGGCGTTGGAGCACCACTTGCGGGTCGACCGGCCGGGAGAGGAACGCGTCCGCCCCGCGCGAGAGGCCCTCGGCCACCTCGCCCTCGGACCAGGACGTGGAGGAGATGAATATGAAGGGCAGGCTGCGCAGCGTTGGATCCTTCCTCACGGCCTGCAGGAGGTCGTACCCGCTTGCCTCGGGCAGGTGGAGATCGGAGAGGATTAGCTCGGGGGGCTCCTGGCGCGCTCGTTCAAGGCCCTCGGCCACGCTTTTGGCGGCGACGATCTCGTAGCCGAACGGCTCCACAATGCTGCGCATCAGGTCGTGATTCACGGGGGAGTTGTCCACGAGCAGGATCCGCGTCCGCGGCGGGGCTGGCTGCGTCAGCGTCGATGCCTTGGGGGGAGCGGGCGGCGCCGGCTCGGGGCGACGCACTTGCTCCGCGGGCCTCAGCCGCAGGAAGCTCTCGACCTGTTTGATGAAGGTCTGGGGGTTGATCGGCTTGGCGATGTAGCCGTCGAAGCCCGCCGCCAAGGCGCGGTCGCGGTCTCCGACCATCGCCATCGCCGTCACGGCCACGAGCGGGATGCTACGGAAGGTCGGATGGCCCTTCAGCCGGCGCGCGAGCTCGTAGCCGTCCACGCCCGGCATCTGGACGTCGCAGATCACGAGATCGAATGGCTCCCGGTAGACGGCCTCGAGGCCCGCCTCTCCGTCCGCGGCCGTAACCGGGTCGTAGCCAAACGCGCGGAACAGGTACACCATCAGCTCGAGGTTCGTGGCGTTGTCTTCGATGACGAGGATGCGGGCGGACATCGCGGGCTCACGTTCGGCAGCCGCAAGCGAAAGCTGCTTGCGCGCCCGAGTTCACTCTCGACCGTGATCCACCGCCCAGGAGCGGGGCCAGCTTCGGCCAGAACTCAAGAGCGAGCCCGCTGCCGCTCATGGAGCGCCGGCCCGCGAAACTCTGGGAGCTCGGCGACCTCACAGCGCGGGGCCTGCCGGCTCCGGCGAGATCCCGCTGTCTGTCCGTGACTGCTGATCGCGAAGGCGGGACCGCCCCGCCCCGTGCGGCAGCACGCGCCCGCCGGACAGCGCCCCTCTCCGTGAACGTGAGACGCGTTGTGGACGAAGTCCCAGTGCATCTCGCTGAGCGCCTCGCGGTCGGTCGTGAGCCCAGAGGGTCGGCCGGGCTTCGAGGATCAGCCACAGGCGTCGGGCCTCCGCCACGGGCCCTATGACGGCGCCGACCTCTCGGTAGCAGGCTCGACGATGCTTTGGGCAGCCGCATCACGGCGGCCGTGTCGGCCGAGACCTGTCCTTCGGGCGCAGGCGTGCTCGTTGGTCGCCTATGCGGTCGGCAACCGGAGCCGGAAGGTGCTTCCCTTTCCATAGTCACTTTCGAAACTGATCCGGCCCCCGAGCAGGCCGGCCAGCTTCTGCGAGAGATGCAAGCCTAGGCCCGTACCCTCGTGGCGGTGCCCGGGGGCCGCCCCTACCTGGGAGAAGGCCTCGAAGAGCTTCGTCTGATCCTCCTCGCGGATGCCAATCCCGGTGTCCTTGACGCTCAACTCGATCATGCCCCGCCCGTTGTCGAGGATGACCTCGCAGACGATCCTGATGCCGCCCTTCTCGGTGAACTTGATCGCGTTGTTGGCCAGGTTGAGTAAGACCTGGCTGAGCGCGCGCCGGTCGGTCTGGAGAGCCACCTCGTTTGCCGGGCCCACGACCTCGAATTCCAGGCCCTTCGCCTCGGCGAGAGGACGGAGCGTCTGCGCCACCTCCTCGACAACGGCCTGGCACGGCACGTGCTCAAACCGGAGCTCCACTTTACCGGACTCGATCTTCGCCAGGTCGAGCAGGTCGTTGATCAGCGACAGGAGGTGCCTGCCGCTCGCCTGGACCGTGCGGAGCTGGTGCTCCTGGTCCTTGCTCAGCGGGCCCGGCAGCTTCATGAGCAACGTGCCCGTGAAGCCGATTATCGCGTTGAGCGGCGTGCGCAGCTCGTGCGACATGCTCGCGAGGAAGCGGTCCTTGGCCAGGTTGGCGTTCTCCAGCTCGACGTTCTTCTCCTGGAGGGTTTGTTCAAACCTTTTGCGGTCCGTGACATCGCGCGCCGCGGCAAAGACGCCCTGCAGCCTCCTGTCCCGGTCGTAGAAGGTGGTCGCATTGTAGGAGACCACGGTCTCCGTACCGTTCCTGGCGCGCGCGGTGAGCTCATAGTTCATGAGCTTCTTTTCGCTCAGTACCCGCTTGATGGCCGCCTCGGCCCGCTCCGGATCGGTGAAATAGCTCTTGAACGGCGCGCCGATCAGCTCGTCGCGCGTGCAACCGGTGAGCGCTTCCATCTGCTTGTTGGTGTCGGTGATGATGCCACGCGGATCGGTGGTCATCAGTGCGTCGATGTTGGATTCGATCAGGGAGCGCGTGTAGAACTGCTGGTCGCGCAGGCGTTGATCGAGCTGATTCTGCTCGGCCTCGACCTGCTTACGCGCGGTGTTATCGGTGCCTATCAACAGGTACCCGATAATTGCGCCTTGGGCGTCGCGGAGCGCCGTGACTGACACGACGGCCGGGAAGCGGCTGCCGTCCTTGCGGATGTAGGTCAGCTCGTAAATATCCTCGATGCCGCGGGCGGCCTTGAACACCAATGCCTCGAAGCCCGGAGCAATGCCGGTTTCCAGTTCCAGACTCAGCGCCTTGGCACGCGCGATGACTTCCTGTGGATCGGAAATCTCGGCCGGAGTGATCTTGTTCAGGACCTCAGCGGCCGTGTAGCCCAGCATGCGCTCAGCGCCGACGTTGAACAATTGGATGACACCCTTCTCGTCGGTGGCGATGCTCGAGAAGTTGGCGCTGTTGAAGATTGCGGCCTGCAAGGCCCCCGCCTTCAGGAGAGCCTCTTCGGCCCGCTTGCGCGCGGTGTTATCGGTGCCGATTAACAGATAGCCGATGATGGCACCGCGATCATCACGGAGAGCCGTGACCGACACGATGGCCGGGAAGCGGCTGCCGTCCTTGCGGATGTAGGTCAATTCATAGATGTCCTCAATCCCGCGCGAGGCCTTGAACACCAATGCCTCGAAGCCCGGAGCAATCCCGGTTTCGAGTTCCAGACTCAACGCCTTGGCACGCGCGATGACTTCCTGCGGATCGGAAATCTCGGCCGGAGTGATCTTGTTCAAGACTTCAGCGGCCGTGTAGCCCAGCATGCGCTCGGCGCCGACGTTGAACAGTTGGATGACACCCTTCTCGTCGGTGGCGATGCTGGAGAAGTTCGCGCTGTTGAAGATTGCGGCCTGTAAGGCCCCCGCCTTCAGGAGAGCCTCTTCGGCGCTCTTGCGCGCGGTGTTATCGGTGCCGATTAACAGATAGCCGATGATGGCACCGCGATCATCACGCAGGGCCGTGACCGATACGACCGCCGGAAAACGGCTGCCGTCCTTACGGATGTAGGTCAACTCATAGATGTCCTCAATCCCGCGCGAGGCCTTGAAGACCAGTGCCTCGAAACCCGGAGCAATCGGGGTTTCCAGTTCCAGACTCAACGCCTTGGCACGGGCGACGACTTCCTGGGAATCGGAAATCTCGGCCGGCGTGATCTTGTTCAGGACCTCAGCGGCCTTGTAGCCGAGCATGCGCTCAGCGCCGACGTTGAACACCTGGATGACGCCCTTCTCGTCGGTGGCGATGCTCGAGAAGTTGGCGCTGTTGAAGATTGCGGCCTGTAGGGCCCCCGCCTTCAGGAGAGCCTCTTCGCGTCGGACCTGCGTGGGAGCCGCGTCGTCGGGAACGGTAGGACCGGGTTTCATGGCGGGCATTTCCCAACCTCCATCGCGCCAACCCCTAGGCATGTCGATCCCCGGGGCTGGGGGTCGATGCCTGCGCCGGGGGGGTGGCGGTCAGTGCGTGCGGGTTGCCCTGGCGCGGGGCCGCGTCCACGTACTCGGAATGGAGCGCGCTTCCACGTCCTCCGGTGTGTGGAGGGTCGAGGACTTGGCCTTGGTGACGACCTCGTCGGGCTCGTAGTCGTAGACGCGCTGCGCGCCTTCGTTCGACAGGAGGATCGTGCTGTCCAGACCTTGGCCGATGATCGAAAACTCGGCCGAGCTTGGGAGGATGTGCGTAATCGTCAACTGCCTCTTCGGAGCTCGCTACCAGGGCGGCGTCTAAGAGTGTGCTTGCCATGGACGCCTCCCTGTGAGGTAGGCATCGTCCGCGGCTCGCTCCTTGGTACCGGGAAGGGGTTCGCCGGCACCTTTTTTCACGCCCGGTGCAGCGTCCGGTCTGGGGGGTGAGTCGTTCCAGTTACACATCTTAGGCCCCCCGCGTTCTGCTGTCAACGGGAACACCCACAATGCTAAGGGGTTGGGTCTTGCGGGCACAACACGTGGCCGTGGGTAGCCGAAGAATCCAAGCAAGCCGAACCCTTGTGTTCAGGTGGATATGCCTCGCTCAAATCGTCCGCGCGATCTTCCTCAGGTGCTCGCGAAACCACGCATACGCGGGTTCGGATGTGAGTCGAGCGTGCCAGGCCATGAAATACGAGAACCCCTTGATCTCACGTGGCGGTTCGACGACGCGCACACCGGCGACCGGAGCCATGTTCTTCGCCAACC
>DATMQU010000274.1:0-5410 GCA_035566715.1 Vicinamibacteria bacterium | reverse complement strand
CCTGCTGGTCGGGAGTTGGGGCCGACGTCGAAGAGGCCCGTGCCTCCCGCAAGATGTAGTCGGGAAGGTCGCCCCCGCTGACAACCTCGTGATCGACCAGACAAACCGCGCGTTCGACCACCTGCTGCAATTCCCGGACGTTGAAGGGCCAGCCGTGGCGCTTCAAGATCCCCAGAGCCTCTTCGGCAAAGACCTTCCGCCCGAGCCCGTGCTCGTGGAGGCCCAGGAAGTGAGCGACGAGCAGCGGGATGTCCTCCGGTCGCTCGCGCAGCGGGGGGATCACGAGTTCGTGGCCGAGCCGGGCCAGCAGGTCCGCGCGAAACCGGCCCCCCTCCACGTCCTTTTCGAGCGGCCGATTGGTGGCGGAAACGAGGCGGACATCGATCCGCCGGGCGACCGTGTCGCCCACCCGATACACCTCGCCCGAATCGAGAAAGCGGAGAAGCTTGGTCTGAATCCCGGGGTCGATGTCGCCGACTTCATCGAGGAACAGGACGCCGCCGTGGGCCAGTTCTAGGCGGCCTTTCTTGTCTCGGGTGGCTTCGGTGAAGGCGCCACGCACATGGCCGAAGAGCTCCGACTCCACGAGGGTCGGGGCGAGGGCCGGAATCGTGACCGGGACGTAGGGGCCCCGGGTGCGGTCGCTGTGGGCGGCGTAGGCGCGGGCGAACAACTCCTTGCCCGTGCCCGTCTCCCCGCGGAGCATGACCCGGGCTCCCGACCGGGCAAAGCGCCGAAGGTCGTCGTAGACCTTGAGTAAGGCCGGCGCCCGGCCGACGATCCGGTGCCGCAGCAGCTCGCCCTCGAGGGCCTCCAGCCGCTCGCCCGTTGACTCCAGGGCCTCCGACGTCCGGACCTGCTCCTCCGTTCTCTCTAACACCAAGGAGGCGTAGAGCGAGGCCGCGGTCAAGAACTCCAGATCCTCGCGGGTGAAGGGATGCACGTCGCTGCGGTTGTCGAGGTAGACGACGCCGCGCACCGGGTCCCGGCCCAGGGGCACGCAGAGAACGGAGCGGATCCGGAAGCGCTGGATGCTCTCCGCCTCCCCAAACTGCGTGTCCTGGCGAACGTCGGAGGCCAGCACCGCCAACCCACCCTCCAGGACGTGGCGGAGGACCGTGTGGCTCAGGGGCCAACGCTCGGGCGGCGACGTAAGGTCGAGGTTATGAGTGGAGAGGGGAAGGAGCGCGCCGTCGCCAGCCAGAACCAGGACGCAGGCCCGATCGGGTCGCAGATGCTCGACGAGGGCATCGAGGATGCGCTTCAGGACCGCGGGGGGTTGGCGCTGCTCCAGAAGCTCGCGCCCGATCTCATAAAGAGCGAGGAGCCGTCCGGAGGCGAGGGCGGCCGAGGCCAGGGGGCGGTGCGGGTCCAGAGTGGCCTCCGTTCGCACCGCGCTCGTCTGGGGATCCTGGGGGGCCACGCTAAAAGACTATCAAAACGGCGGCCTGCCCTGCCAACGGTTGCATCACTCTCCGGGGGCCCCCCCGCGCCAGGGGCGGGGGCAACACGCGTCTTCCCGGCCGCCGCCCGCCTACCCCGAATTCAGGCAGACCCCTAGGCCCATTTCCGCCCTCTCCCGCTGGTCTCGCCCCTACCCCCGCCCTAAATTCCATGCTGAAGGTTGGCCTCAAGCAGCCGGTCGGCTCGCTGTCTTGGTGGCCGAGAGGAGCCCGGTTGAGCCCTCGAACTCTGAAATTCCTCGCCCTTGGCTACTCGCTCAAAATCATCCTGCTCGGTCTGGTCTGCCTTATGATCCCCGATCTCCCTGCGCGAGCCATGAGCAAGGCCCGGCAGCTGTGGACGACAGTCGGGGGGCCATCCACCCGCTAGCCGCGATCCGCGGGAATCCCGGCCCCTCGGATCAGCGCCCGGCGCTCTGCGGATGGTCGGCCAACCAGGCCCCGACCTCGCGCGCGGCAGGAACGGAGGCGAGGGACGAGCGCAGCTCCGGGGCCAAGCCCTCGGTCAGCACCGAGAGGGAGCGCGCGCTCTCGCGATAGGCGGCCATGGCTCCCGCCGCGTTCCCCTTCTTTTCTTGCACGCGGCCTAGGAGGGCGTGGAGCCGGTAGAGCCCCGCCCCCCACCCCGAGCGTTCCGCCGCCCTCAGCGCCCGTCGCCCCGCGTCCTCCGCCTGGGGCAACCGCCCGCGGGCCAACTCCGCCCTGGCCAGGGACTCTAAGCCACGGATGCACAGGATTACGTCGCCCACGGTCTCGGCATCTCGCACCGACGAAGTCAGTATCGACGCCGCGCCCGCGGCGTCGCCCAGAGCCAGGAGGCCCCCTCCCTGGGCGATCCGAGCCCGGAGGATGGCCACCCGGCTCCCGCTCGCGGTGGCCAGCTCCACCGCCTGCGCGAAGGCCTTCCCGGCCGCGGCCACGTCGCCTTTGGCCAGCTGCAACTCCCCGACCGCGGCCTGGAGGTCCGCGGCCTGCTCGCGGTTTCCGGTTTCCTGCACCCAGGCCGACGCCGCGTCGAGCTTGGCCTGCGCCTCCCCTAATCGACCCAGCTCGATCAGGGCCATGGCTTCCTTGATCGTGAACTCGGCCAGGCCGCGCTTGTCGTCCAGCTGCTTGAGGATCTTGAGGGTCTCCGCGTAGGCCGAGGAGGCCGCGGCGTAGCGGCCCTCATACTGGTGGAGCAGACCGATGTTCCCGTGGGAGACGGCGAGCGCTTTGGTGAAGCCGATCTCGCGGGCCCGGTCCAGGGCCTCGAGAAACGACTTCATGGCCTCCGGCCAGCGGCCCTGGGCGATCTGGAGGAAACCCATGTTCTGGGTAGAGACGACGATGCCCGCTTTGTCGCCGACCTTTCGGCGCAAGTCGAGGGCCTGCTGCCAGTAGACGAACGCGTTGTCTCGCTCCCCTTCCAGGAAGAAGATATAGCCCACGTTGTCGTAGCTCTGGGCCAGCTTCTGGTCGTCTCCGAGCTCGCGGCGCAGCCGCAGGGCCTCCTGATACGCCTTTTGAGCCTCGCGGTACTCCCCCCGCCCCTCGTGAAGGCTGCCGAAATCGTTCCAGACGTCGGCCTGCCCCTTCCGGTCGCCGATCTTGAGGTAAACCTCGCGGGCGGCGACCAGATCGGGCTCCGCCTCCGCGAAGCGGCCCATGGCCAGGTGGACGCTCGCGCGGTTCTTGAGGCTCACGGCCGCTCCGCGCTTGTCCCCCACCTTTTTCCGGACGGCCGCCGCTTCCGCGTACCTGGCCAGGGCCTGGGGGTATTCGCCGAGACGCTCGTGAGCCACGCCCATGGCATTGAGCACGTCGCCCTGACCCTGTCCGTTTTCGAGCTGGGTCATGAGGGCCAAGGCTCGAACCAGAGGGTCGGTCACGGCCTTGCGCGCGTCCCCGGCCAGGATCATGTTCTTGCCGAGCAGGAACCAGGCCCGGGGGTCACTCCGATCGAGCTCCGTGACTCGCCTCAGGGTCGGGACGGCCTTGGCGATCGCGCCCTCGCTGGCCTGGGCCGCGGCCAGGTCGAGGAGGGCCTCGGTGTCGTTCGGGTACCGCGTGACCAGCTCCGCGTAGGCCTTCTCCGCCTCCGCCAAGTCGCCCCGAAGGAGGGCGAGGCGGGCGCGCACGCGCCAGGCGAGGCGTGTCTGCGCAGAGCCGACGGTCTCGGCGGCCTTTTCCGAGGCCGCCAAGGCCTTATCGTGGTAGCCGAGGGCCTGGTAGGCCTCGCTGAGGCCGAGGAGGGCGGCGGCAAAGGCGGGGTCCGCCCGGAGGGCCCGCTCGAAGCTCGGCGCCGCCCCCACCGAGTCCCCCACCGCGAGCCGATCGCGGCCTTCCCGATAGGCCTTCGCCGCCTCCAGAGACGCCGTCTGCGGCTCGGGCAGGGGCCGGCTGGACGGCCGGGGCGCGCCCAGCTCGCCGCGGAGCCGCTCCCCCAGCTCCCCCACCAGCCGGAAGAGGCCGGCCGCATCCGTGGTCTCGGCGCTCATTGTCCGCGACGCGACCGAGTCCGCGCCGCTGGGCGAAACGAGGCTCAGATCCACGCGCAGCGTCGTCCCGGCCCGACGGACAGTGCCGGTCACCAGGCGGTTGACCTCCACGAGCTCGGCCAGACGCTTGAGGGAGGCCTCGTCCCGGGTAGTGCCGGCCAGGGCCAGATCGTGCAGGGTACGCACCACGCGCCCGGAATCGAGGACGCGCAGCTGGGGGGTCTCCGCCAAATGGCCGGCCAGCATCTCGGCCATCCCCGTGGCCGCCCAGGCCAGGCCGGGGTCCCCGGTCTCGTCGGCCAGGGGCAGGACGGCCACGCTGACGGGAGCCGCTTCCGGAAGGGACGCGCGGGCCGACGTCGGGGAGCCCGGCCTCCGCTCGGTCGTCCAGGGGTGGTAGACGGCGGTGGCGGCCCCCGCTAGCAGGACCAGCCCCAGCGCCACCGCGGCCCGGGGAAAGCGGATGCGGCCAGTCGCACGCTTCGCGTCCAGATCCGCGACCAGATCTCGAACGCTCGCGTACCGTCGCCCTCGGTTCCGCTCGAGGCAGCGCCGGATGATGTTGCGCACGTAGCCCGGCACGTGAACCCCGGTCTCGTTAATGTCGCGCGGCCGCCCCGAGATCCGCTGGGCGAGGGCCTCGGCCTGCGAGCCCGCATTGAAGGGAAGCTGGTTCGTGACCATCTCGAAGAGGACAATGCCGAGGGCGTAGATGTCACTGCGGGCGTCCAGGGGGTCGCCCGCCACCTGCTCCGGGGAGAGGTAGTCCAGGGTGCCCACGATGGCCCCGGAACGGGTCAGGGCGTCGTGCTCCAGGGAGCGCGCGACGCCGAAGTCCGTGATGTAGGCGACGTCGTTGGGGCCGAGGAGGATGTTTCCCGGCTTGATATCGCGGTGGACGATGCCCGCATCGTGGGCTTGCTGCAGGGCCTCCGCCACCTGTCGGAAGATGTTCAGGGCGCGATCGACGGGCAGCGGTCCACTCTCCCCCAGGACGTCGAGGAGGGAGCGTCCGTCCACCAGGCTCATGGTCAGGAAGCGCAACCCTTCGCTCTCCCCGATGTCATGGATGCGCACGACGTTCTTGTGGGTGACCTCGCGGGCCAGGACCAGCTCTCGGCGGAAGCGGCTAATCCACTCCGGGTTCGTCCCCAGGTCGGGTCGGAGAACCTTGATGGCGATGTCCGTGCCCAGCTCCTCGTCCCGGGCCTTGTAGACGACGCCCATCCCGCCCACGCCGAGCTGGCCGAAGATTCGATAGCGGGAAGCCACCAGCGTACCGGGGGTAAGGCGCCGGGCGAGGTCGACGTTGGTTTGGGTTTCCACAGGGGTTGGCCGGCCGGGGACGAAGACTCTCTCCAGGGCCGGCATCACACAGCGGGGAGGAGTTCGGCAATCCGCTGCTGGATCTCGGCGACCAGCCGCTGGCCCGGAGGGGGCTTGGGGGGGGTGCTACTCCGGTGGACG
>DATMQU010000273.1:0-4136 GCA_035566715.1 Vicinamibacteria bacterium | reverse complement strand
GTTGGCCTCCGCCACGAGATCCTTGGCCGCCTTCTCGATGTCGCCCCCCGCGCTCCCGAGAATGCGGGCGATGTCGTCGTCGGAGACCATGGTGGTGAGCCCGTCCGAGCAGAGGAGCAGGATCTCCCCCGGCTTCATCTTCCGGGTCTGCATGTCCACCACCAGGTCGGCCTTTCCCCCCAGGGCGCGGGTGACCACGTTGCGCAGCGGGTGCCCGCGGGCCTGGTCGGGGGAGATGACCCCGCTCTGGATCTGTTCGTTGACCCAGGAGTGGTCGCTCGTGAGTTGCGTGAAGGCTCCCTCGCTGAAGAGGTAGATGCGGCTGTCCCCCACGTGCCCGATGTTGGCGGTGTCGCCGTCCACGAGCACGGCGGCCACGGTGGTGGCCATCCCCTCGTACTCGGTCTTTTCCTTCGTGGTCTCGAGGACCTTCCGGTTGGCGTGCCGGATGGCGGTCTTGAGCCGGTTGCCATCGTAGGAGAAGTTCTCGTCCAGGCCGAAGGGCCAGGTGATCTCCTCGTCCCCGCTGGTCAGGCACACGAACTCGTTGATGGAGTCCACGGCGACCTTGGAGGCCACCTCCCCCGCGGCGTGGCCCCCCATCCCGTCCGCCACCACGAATAGCTTCTGCTCGGGGTTCAAGAAGAGGGCGTCCTCGTTCCCCTTCCGCTTGCGCCCCACGTCAGTGACGGCCTGGTAGGCGATCCTCATCGGGCGGTCAGGAGCGATGGAGGCCAAGTTCCCCCGCAATCTTCTGAACCCGGGGATCCCGGGGGGCCAGGCGGAGGGCGGTCTCCACCGATTTCTGCGCGCGCCGGGTCAGGCCCTGGTGGTGGAGCAGGGTGGCCAGGTCCACGAAGAAGGTCGCGTTGGCGGGAGAGAGCTGGGTGGCCTTCTCCACGGCCTGGATGGCCTCCCGCATGGACGAGGGGTTCCGGCTCAGGGCCCGGCCCAGGGCGTGATGGTAGCGGGCTTCGCTCGGCACGTGGTGCACCGCGGCGCGCAGCAGGGTGACCGCCTCCGCATATTGTCCGGCCTCCAGCATCTTCGCCGCCCGTTCGAAGGCGTCCTTGGCTATCTCCACCGGGCCCACCGGGTGGGGGCGCTCCCGCTCGGCATCGTACTCCCTGCGCGTATTCTCGTTGAAAAGCGTGTTGAAGGCGGCGGTCAGCTCCTTGAAGAAGGATTGGGCCCGCTCCTTCTCCGCGGGATCCGAGAAGCGGTCCGGGTGCCGTTCCCGGGCCAGCTGCATGTAAGCGCGGCGGATCTCGGCGGGGACCGCCGTCGGCGACACGCCGAGGATCTGGTAGTAGTCGGTCATGACCCGCTCAGTGCTTCCCCCCCGGCTGGACGTTCTTGATGAAGCGCTGGGCGTGCTTGCGGATCGCGTCCGGAACGTTGCGGTCGAAGGCCAGGCTCTTGATGTCCTTCGGGTTCAAGCGCGAGACCATGCCCAGCGAGATGGCCAGGGGGGTGCGGGGGTTCCGCACCAGGTTCGCGACCACACTGTACTTCTTGGTCCACTCCCGGTGGTTTCCGATCTGGCGCAGGATCTCGTCGGAGATGTTCTTCATGCCCGCGAACGACTCCACCTCCGACTCCGTCAGGCGCGGGCTGCCCAGCACGGCGGTGGACACGATGCGGTTGGGGTCGCGCACGAGAATGGCCCGATCCTCGCGATTCCCTTTGAGGGCGGTGATGACCTTCTCCGCCGTGTGCATGCGGTAGATCTTCTGGACCGCGTTGACCTTCTCCGTCTCCTTGCGCTCGTCGTCCGAGAGGTAGCGGACGAGGGCCTCGTCCTCGGAGATCGGGCCCTCGGCGACGACGGGCTCGGGCGCGACCGGAGCCGGAGGGGGCGCGGGGACGGGCGGGGAGGGGGGCGGAGGCGCTTCCGCCGGCTGTTGGCCGACGCGGAAGGTCTCGCGCAGCTCGCGCAGGCGGCGCCGCTGGTCGTTGTTGAGGCTGGGGTTGGATTCCAGGGCTTCGAGCAGCGAGGTGCGGCGCAGGAGGCGGACCTGGTTGATCACGACCAGCTCCGCGAGCTCCTGGGAGAGCGACCCCGCCAGGGCCTCGACGGCTTCGTCGCTCAAGGACGTGTTCTGGAGCGCCGCCTCGCGCAGCTCGCGCTCGCTCCGGTAGGTCACCCCCCAGGCCAGGATGGCGGGCGGGGTCTCGCGGCTCTTGAGGAGGGGCAGGAACTCCTCGCGCGGGAAGCCGGCCAGGGACGCGCCCGCGGTGTCCCGAATCTCTTTCTCCGTGTCGTGGAGGAGATCGGTCAAGAGCTCGAGCACGTCTTCCGGCTTGAGGGGCAGCGCGCCCTGGGCCGCCAATAGGCGGAGTTCCTTCGGGACCCCGCCCTTGCGAAACTGCTCGACCAAGGGGTTCGTGACCCGGGCTTCGGACATGGAGGGTCAGCTGCTGTGGGACGCGTGTCCGCCCGGCGCGTCCTCCACCAGAGATGGCAGGTTCTTCCTCGTGATCACGATGTTACGCCGCACCTCGCCGCTCTTGCCGAGAGGCATACCGGGGCGGTCATTCACGCGGAAGGCCAGGCCGCCCGCGTTGCCGACGCTGAGCACGAGCTCACCGTGGGCCTCCAAGGTCTCCGATTCCCCCTGGCTCAGGACGCGGTCGATGACGATCTGGCCGTCCGCCTGCACCTGTACCCAGCAGTTCTGCTGGGCGGTCAGGGTCAGCACCAAGCTCTCGGTTGGGGGGCCGGGAGGGCCGGGGTTGGCGGGTGGCGGGTAAACGCGGTCCGCGGGCAAGACGACGCCGGTGGCGACGGTGGGGGGCGGGGAGACCCGCCCGCCGTGGTCGGATGCACCCTTGCGCAGAGAGAGGGCGGCGGCCGCAATCGCCACCGCGCCCACGAAGAGAAGGCCGCGGGGGGGGGTCCGACGTCGGGGTGGCGGGGGCTTCTTCTCCACCGCCTGGTCGCCATGCACGTAGAGGAAGTCGGCCACCAGGCGTTCCTGGTCCAGTCCCAGGTAACGGGCGTATTGCCGCACGAAGGCCCGCGGGAAGAGACCGCCGGGGAGCACATCGACGCGGTCCAGTTCGAGGGCCTGCAGGAAACGCACGCTGATCTTGGTGGCGTCGGCGATCTCCCGAAGGCTGATCCCGCGAAGCTCCCGCTCTCTACGAAGGTTCTCGCCGAACGAAGCCATATCTGCTGGAGCCCCGCCGCTCCCTCTGCTCCCAGGGCTTCCGAAAAGGTAATCGTGAAGCGCGTGCGGATTCTACGCGAGCCCGGTGAAGGCTGTCAAATCCTATGTGGCTGAGCCCCTGAGGGTTCGGCCACCATCCGGGGGTTCCGGCGTGTCTGCCACGCGCTGCGCCGCCGCCTGGACCAGGGGTCGCAGGCCGGGGGTCTCGGCCACGCGCAGGAGGTCTCTTCGGGTGAGGGAGCTGAGCTGGAGGAGCGCCAGGGGGAGGGGGGTAAGCGGCTGTAAGGCCAGGGCCAGCCGGACGCCGTAGCACTCCGACCAGCGCGGGGAGGCGACCGCCGCCTCGATCAGACCACGGGGAACCGCGGGCTGCCGAAGCGCGAGCAGGAAATCCTCCTCCCTCAGCCGGGGGTTGATGAGGGCGGCGCGGGCTACCTTGGGCGCCGGGTCGGCCAGCAAGAGGCGGAGGACGGAGGGGGTCGCGATCTTGGCCAGCGTCACCCGCTCGCCCAGCCGGAGGTCGGGCAGCAAATCCTTCAGGATGGCCTCGCCGCGAACGCGCACCGCGCCCGGCACGTGGGGGCTGGCGGCCACGTCCGCAAGGTCGCGCCAATAGATCGAGGGCAGGAGCCGAAGCGAGAGGGCGCGCGGCGTCTGCGGGTTCAAGACAAGCTTGCCGAGAACGTGGGCCCGCTCGGACCAGGGGCGCGTCGTGCCCACGAGTTCCAGGAACCGAACGGGCAGGGCCCGTCGGAGCAGGCTGATGAGCACGCTGTCCTCGGGAGCGTGGCGGGTGAGCACATCCCGCAGCCGTTCCCACTGCGGCCCGGCCCGCAGGATCTCCGCGTGAAGGGCCTCCATGTCGCCCTCCGGGGCCGGTTTGACCCTCACCGCCGCCCCCCCCGCCGGCCCGGGACTCCGCTGCCGGGCTCAGCCACGGCCGCCGGGGGAGGAGAGGTGCTG
>DATMQU010000272.1:0-3161 GCA_035566715.1 Vicinamibacteria bacterium | reverse complement strand
GCCTTGACCAACAGCCATGTCGTGCAGGGGGCGCGGTCGGTCCGGGCCCGCCTCTCCGACGGCCACTCCCTGCCCGCGAGCGTGATCGGGGACGATCCCGACACCGACTTGGCCGTAGTTCGGTTCGAGCCTCGCGGCCTTCTCCCCGTGCGGCTCGGCGACTCGCGCGCCCTGCGGGTGGGCCAGCTCGTGGTAGCCATCGGCAACCCTTACGGCTTCCAGTGCTCGGTGACCACGGGTGTGGTGAGCGCTCTCGGGCGCTCCCTGCGCGCGCACTCGGGCCGACTCATGGACAACCTCATCCAGACCGACGCCGCCTTGAACCCCGGCAACTCCGGGGGGCCGCTAGTGTCCTCGCGAGGCGAAGTCATCGGCGTCAACACCGCCGTCATCCTGCCCGCCCAAGGGATTTGCTTCGCCATTCCCATCCATACCGCGCAGTTCGTGGCCGGGCGGCTCATCAAGGACGGAAGGATCCGCCGCGGCCACCTGGGCCTCGGCGGGCAGACGGTTCCCCTCCCGCGGGGCGTGGTCCGCGCCCAGGCCCTGGAGGCGGAGACCGGCGTGCTCGTGATCTCGGTGGAGCCTCGGAGCCCGGCCGCGGCGGGGGGGGTCGCGACGGGAGACGTGATCGTGGGCTTCGCCGGCCAGAGCGTCGCCGGAATCGATGACTTGCAGCGTTTGCTCGCGGATGGACCGGTGGGGACGAGGGCGCCTCTCACCGTGCTGCGGGGGGCGGAGAAGAGGACTTTGGAGGTTGTGCCCCGGGAGTGAGCCCGTGGTCAGGCCGGGGGGAGCGGGCCCTGGCCCAGCCGGGCCAGCACTCGATCGGCATAGTCGATGACCTCCCGGACGTAGGCCCGCTTCTCCAGGTAGGTTCCGGGAAAAAAGCTGCGCTTGAACCCGTAGATGAGCGTGTCCCGGATCTCGCGCGGGCTGAGGGCGAAGGCCTCGATGGCGCGGATGATCTCGCTCGTTACGGTGGTGTGCGAGACCAGGCGGTTGTCGGTGCAGAAGCTGGTCGAGAGCCGACGCCGACGCATCTCTCCAAAGGGATGCTTGCGCAGGTCGTCGGCGAGCTCGGGCACGGTCTGCTGGTTGGAGGTGAGGCAGACCTCGATGGTGATGCGCTTGTCGGCGATGAACTCGGCCAGGGCCTCGACATAGGCCTTGCGGTCCGTGATGCGGGGGTCGCGGATCTTGGTCTCGTCGAAGAGCCAGGTGCCGTGGCCAACCCGGTCCGCATGCAGGTCTCCGATGGCTTGGAAAATGGACTCCGGCCCGTAGTCTTCCCCGGCATGAACGGTCTTGCCCAGGAAAGCCTCGTGCGCGACCTGATAGGCAAGGCGGTGGCCCTCCGCGGGGTAGCCCTTCTCCTGCCCGGCCAGGTCGATCCCCACCACCAGGAGCCCTTCCTCGTGGCGCAGCCGGGCGGCGGCGCGGGCCACCTCCATGCTCGCCGCGGCGTAGACCTCCGAAGAGGGCGCCTCCGGGAGGGCCTTGAAGAAGCGGTCGTAGCCGGCGGAGAACTCGGAGCGAAAGAAGCGCAGGGCACAAAGAATCATCCCCGCCACGAAGCGCGGCTCCGCGCCCGAGGTCACTTCCGGCCGGGCGTTGAACTGGGCCGCCGCCCGCCGCAAGCCGCGGTCCACGGCCCGCACGACGTCCGCCACCTCCAGGCCCGGCCGGGCGTGGAGCTGGGGTGCAAAGCGGACCTCAAGGTAGCGAACGCCCTCCGCCTGGCAGTCTTCGGACAGCTCGAAGGCCGCCCGTTCCAGGGCCTCCGCTTCCTGAAGCACGGCCACCGTGTAGCGGAACCCCTCCAGGTACTCCTGAAGATCGCGGTAGCGCGGTCGGAACACGAGGGCCTTGAGCCCCTCCGGCGTCTCGGAAGGAAGCGGGACGCGTGCCTTCCGGGCCAGATCGATCAGGGTCGAGAGGCGGATCGATCCGTCCAGATGGACGTGCAGGTCCGTCTTGGGGAGCAGGGCGACGATGTCGGGGAGCGGCAGGGATTTCTTATCGCCCACGTGGAGTGCCACGAACCATAGTAGACCACGCGCCGGGCTCGGCCGGAAAGCGCAGGGTCAGGCATCCGTCCGCCGGCCCTGGACGAGCCCGCGGTGGGAACCCTTGGTCCCCCCTCAGTCCAGCTCCAGGTAGCGGATCCGCTTGTTGATGTCGGTGTTGACGGAGTGGTAGGGGCGGAAGAGGCTGCCCGCGTCGAAGATGCTCTCGCGCAGGTGCTCCACGTCCGCGTGGCCGATCGCGTTCGTGAAGATGGGTAGCAGGTACTCGATTCCGGTGCGGGAGGGCCGCATCAGCTCCGGGTCGTAGAAAGACGGGTGCATGTTGCGGGCGTGGATGATGCCCCAGCGGTCGCGGAAGGCGTTCCCGTCGTAGCTCTCCACGTGGAAGCCCTTGCCCCGGCTCCACTGGAGGATGGAGAGGGCGTTGTTTTGGCCCTCCAAGAGCATGTCCACGGCCTTGCCCCCGAGTTGGGCCGCGTAGAAGCGGTCGAAGAGGATAGGCCGGCCGCCCCGCTGGGTATGGCCCACCTTCCTCGTGAAGATCGCGGCCTTGGCTGATTCCGCCCGGCGGTAGTTCTGGAAGTAGGCGTCCCCGAAGTGATCGACGAGGAGCTGGCAGAGGGCCTCCGCGGCGCCGGTGAGGATCACGTTGCCGGCGGGGTCGTGGGAGATCTGCTTGTCCCCCAGCCCCTGCCCGCTCTCGTCCACGATTCCCTCCCCGCAGACGATGACCACGTTTTTCTGCAGCTCGTAGAGCTCGCGCACCCGGTTCACCAGTCTCTCCACGTTGACGGGGTGCTCGGGTATGAGGACGATGTCGGGCTGGCCATAGGCGGTGCCGAGGGCGATGTAGCCCGATTGGCGGCCCATCACTTCCACGATCGCGATCCGACGGTGGCTCTCCGCGGTGGTGCGGACACGCTGCACGCCCTCCACGGAGACGAAAACCGACGTGGCGTAGCCGGGGGTCGCGTAGTTGACGATCTGCTCCAGGTCGAAGGCGGTGCGGGACTGCGTCTTCTCGTATCGGTAGCCGGGGGGTTCGGGGGTGGGGATGCGCACCCACTCGTCGGGCTCATTGCGGTGGTTGAGGCCGAGATCGTTGTCGATGGTCTTGGGGGCGAGCACGGT
>DATMQU010000271.1:0-2271 GCA_035566715.1 Vicinamibacteria bacterium | reverse complement strand
GTCGCTCAGGCGGCCTTCGGCGTGCACCTCGCGGTCGCCGCGGTCGCCCCCCTCGAGGTCGAACTCCAAGTTGGAGCTGGAGGATGCGATCTCCGCCACCCGGGCCGCGGCCTCGGGGGAGAGGGGCGCGCGCCCGAGGTTCGTGTGGACGACCACGCCCGTCGCGTTGATGACGGGGATGAGCGAGGGCGCGGCGGCCGCTAGGAGGCGGGCAGCCAGGACACTGGGCAGCGTCTGGAGCACGGCCTCGAGGCCGTGCCCGTCCCCCGCCGTGGCGCGGGCGCGGGCTTCCTCGAGGAGCCCCCGCAGCTCCCGCAGCACGGGCCCGCGCCCGTGGCGCTCGAGGAGGGCGGCCACCCCGGGCGCTTGCAGCGCCTGATCCACCGAGGGCAGCCGCCGACGGAGGTCGGCTTCCGTGGGATTCGGCACCTCGAAAACTATACACGCGTTGACTGTTCCCGGCGCGTGACCTATCCTCGCCGGCATGGGTCGGGAGCGCGCGAAGGATTTTGCCGAGAGGCTGCCCCGGCTCATCCCCCAGGAGGAAGCGGACATCTCCCATCTCTCCGACGAGATGGCGGACATCCTCTATCCCCGCTGGCGAACCCGGCCCTACCGAATGGGGATTTCCTTCGAGGCCTTCGCGGGGGAGGACTACGCGCGGGCGGTGGAGCTGGCCCGCCGCTCGCCCGCCTACCGCGAGGTGCCCGGCCCGGAGGGGCCCATCCACCAGGCCGCCTTCGGGGCCGACTCCGCCCGCGTGCTCCGCGATCTCTACGACCTCGTGGGCCAGCGCGCGGGCACGGAGGTGCTGGTGGACGGGAAGAAAGCTCCCTACGCCCACGAACTCTGGCTGCCCCTGTTCTGGATCTTCGTGGGCGGCGAGGCCTAAAGGTGCCCATCGAAGAGGACGTCGAGGTCATCGAGAGGTCGATCCGGCAGCTCCAGATCGAGTGGGACAAGTTCTTCGGCGGGCTGGAGAAGAAGCCCCCGACCGAACTCAAGACCAAAGTGGAGGCGCTCATCCGCCGGCATGCGAACGCGGAGATCCGCAACAACACCGAGCGCTTCCGGTATCAGAGCCTGACCGCGAAGTACAACACCCTGAACGAGCTGTGGTCCAAGCGCCTGCGGGCCAAGGAGGAAGGGCGGCCCCTGGGCATCCACGGCCTCAAGGCGGACATCCTGCCGCCTCCCCCTCCCCCCGCCGCCGCTGCGAAGAGCCCGGCGGGAACGGCCCCCCGGCGCGCCCCCGAGAACGCCGAGGTTCGCGTGCAGAGCCTCGACCGCGACGCGAAAGCGGTGCGGTCCCTCTACGAGCGCTTCCTGGCCGCGCGCCAGGCGGCGGGGGAGAGCGCGCCCGTGAAGTTTGACAGCTTCCAGAAGCTGATCGGCCAGCAGACCTCGCGCCTCATCCACGAGAAGGGAGCGCAGGCGGTGGACTTCCGCCTGGAGACCCGGGACGGCAAGGTCAGCCTCAAGGCCAAGGTCGTGAAGTAGATCGTGCGGCGCTCCCTCCTCCTCACCGGCCTGATGACCCTGGGGGCGGCGAGCGCGGGGGCTTGGCCCTCCTCGCTCATGGAAGCCCTGGGTCGCGACGCCCGCCGCGTCGTGCCCCGCTCGCTGGGCCGGCTCCTGGCCTCGCGGGAGGCCCTGATCGGCGAGGAGCTGAAGCACTTCCCCCCCGCCCTGGGCCAGGCTCTGGCCTCGGACTTCCAGACCGGACGCCTCCAACCCGAGACCCTGGCCGCCTTGGAGGCGGAGCTGGCAGAGGTCGAGGGCCTGCTCCGCACCCAGCGCCTGAGCGAAGGCCTGGTGCGCCTGGGCGCGCTCCTGCGCATCCCCGCCGACCTCGCGGACCCCGTGCTGACCGCGGGACCGGAGGGATTCCCGCCCGGGGTGGTGCGCGAGTACTACGACTTCACGGAGGGCAGCCTGGGCCTGATCCCGGTGGTGCTGGAGGACCCCCCCGCCCTGAAGCTGGAGCACCGTGACCTGGCCGCCTACTGGCAGGGGCTCCTGGACCGCAGCCGGGTCCAATCGCCCGTCATCCGGACCGAGCTGTTCCGCAACGGGAGGGTGGTGGATCACCGGACCGTCGACTATCGCTCCCCCGTTTTCGGCGTCGCCTCCATATCCTATTCACGCGCGGTCACGGGCATCGCCGCCACCTGGCTGGTGGTGTGGCGCGAGGCCCACGGCGACCAGACGCGGATGCCCCCGCCGCGCGAGGTCCGGCCGCTAGACGAGCCCCCCTCCACCCTCGAGACC
>DATMQU010000270.1:0-3981 GCA_035566715.1 Vicinamibacteria bacterium | reverse complement strand
CGTATCTCATGACGGTGGCGGGGCCGGAGCCCCTGGACGAGCGGCGGAGCCCGATCGACTATGAGCATTATGTCCACAAGCAGGTGCAGCCGGTCGCGGATCCGGTGCTGGCCCTGCTGGGTCTGGACTTCAACGGGGTGGTGGGCGACGATTCCCAGCTCTCGCTGTTTTGATGCTCCCCGCCCGAGGAGGTACAACGAATACGAGGTGGCTGCTGACCGAGGCGGCCGCGGCGAACGGGATGGGGCAGCATTCCCTCCTCGGATTGCCGCCACCAGGGCCCGACGCCGCCTTTGGCGACGGGCGCCCGGCGGGGGCAGAGTGGGGAGACGGGTGGGTCACCTCCGGGGAGCGCCTCTTTCTTCGGGCGCGAGCGGACAAGCCCGCGGAACATGTCGCAGCGGGGCCGGTTGGGGGGGAGGCCGGAGACGAGGACAGGGTCCTGGCCTGTGCCCGCTGCCGGCGTCCTGTCACGAGCCGCGCCGCGGGGCTAGAGATGGCGGGCGGGCACGAGCACGCCTTCGTGAACCCCGCCGGCGTCCGCTACCACATCGGTTGCTTCGCGCAGGCCGCCGGCTTGATCCCGGTCGGAGAGCCGAGCCGGTACTGGAGCTGGTTCCCGCCCTACCGTTGGCAGATCGAGCACTGCCCTCGCTGCCAGGAACACCTGGGCTGGCTCTTCAGCGGAGCCGATCCCCAGTTCCACGGGCTCATCCTTGACCGCCTGGAGGAAATGAGGCCTTAGTTCCAATTCTTGAGCCGGGGCCAGAGCTCGACCAGCGGCGTCCGCAAGCCGCGGCAGACGAAGATGGGGCCGTTCTCCTCTTCCATACCCCAGGGGTGATAGTGCTCGCCCGCCTGCTCCACGGACACGCAGATCCTTTCCAGGCTCTCCCGGTTATCCTGGAGCACGATGACCACGTCCCCGCGGAAGCCCCGCGGGCCCCAGAAGAAATAGGTCTGGTGCGCGCTGATGGCCGCGGGTAGCCCGTAGCGCGGGCCGAAAAGGTCGATCGCTCCCGCCTCTCCGTAGTTGTTGGCGAAGACGGCCGCGCGCGCCCGCTCTTCGGGGGACAGGGCGGCGTAAATGCGGGCCACCTCGACGGTCAGCTCCTCCCAACCGAACTGGTCGCCGAAGAGCTGGGGCAGCGGCCCGCGGTGGGCAACCTCCGTCCGGGGAGGGCCGATGCCGAGCCACGCCTGGTAGGCGACGTACTTTTCGGGGGGGAGCAGGGGCAGGACCAAGGGGGCCGTCACCACCCCCGCGGCCAGGATCAGGACCACGATGCCGACCTTGGGCCCGCGGCCCCTGAGCCCGCTCGGGCCGCGGGCGAGGCCGGCCTCGATGGCCACCGCCCCGGCGGCGAGGAGCATCGGGTAGATGGGCGCCAGGTAGTAGTTCTTGCCCTTGAGCGCGAAGAGCATCAGAAAGAAGGCCACGAACGCAAACCCAAGGCCGCGGAAGCGGCCCCTCCGCGCGACGAGCAGGTAGCCCAGCCCGGCGAGCCAGACGGGCAGGAGCACCGGATGGATGATGAGGACCTGCTGGCCCACAAAGGCCGCCGGCCCCAGGACGACGTTCTTGCCGATGCGGGCTACGTTGCGGAGATCCTCGAGGGTCGGGAAGCCGTGCTGGGCCTGCCACCAGAGGTTGGGGAGGAAGATCAAGAAGGCGACGGCGCAGGCCAGCCAGGGCCCGGGCTTGCGCAGCTCGCGCCTCTCGGGGCTGAGGAGCAGACCCACCGCCACCGAGAGCAGGAAGAGGGCGGTCGAATGCTTGTTCATGAGACCGAGGCCGGCCAGGACCCCGAAGGGAATCCACAGGCGGGACGACCCGGTTTGAATGATGCGGATCAGCACGTACACGCAGCCCATCCAGAAGAGCGGTTCGAACGCGTTCATGGTGAGGATGCTGTCGATACCCAGGTAGATCGGCATGACGATGACGGCCAGACCGGCGAGGCACTGGGCAAAACGTCCGCCTCCCAGCCGCCAGGCGATCAAGCCGGTGAGGGCCACCAACGCCGCGCCCGCCAGGGCGGGAAAGACCCGCAGCGCGGGCAGCGAGCCGCCGAGGAAGAGCGCGAGCCTGGCCACGAGACCGATGAGGGGAGCGTGATCGACATAGCCCCAGTCTAGGTGGCGGCCACAATCCAGGAAGTAGAGCTCGTCGCGGAAGTAGCCGTAGCGATTGGCGAGAACGACGTGGATGAGCAGCTTGGCCGCGCTCAGCCCGGCCAGGAGGACGCGGGCGGGGGCCACTCCCTCCGGGGTCGGGTCCGGGCGAATGGTGGCCACGCGCGCATGATCCCCTGCCGTCGGGCCTTGGGCAAGAGAAGGGCCCTACCGAGGGCGCTCGCGCGCGGCTTGACCTCGGGCGGCGGGGAGAAGAATCCTCAGACGCTGGCCGCGCGGACCCGGCGCTTGAGACGGTGCATCTGCCGGCGGAGCTGCTTGAGGAGCTTGCGGTCGTGGGCCTCCAGGGCCTTGTTCCGCTCGCCCTTGAGCTGCCGGAGCTTTCCCTTGATCGCGCTCTTGTCGATGCCCACAACCGCTTTATGCTCTCGGGCATCGATTCCCAAGGCGGAGCAGAGGGCCGGGAGGAGGTGTTCCTTGTTCAGCTGCGTGTAGCCCTTGAGGCTTTCGTGGTCAATCCCCTGGGCGATCTCCCGCAGCTCCTCAACCGTCTTCTTTTTTAGTTCTTGGTAGGTGTAGGCCATGATCAGTCCTCCGCAGGCGGTGCCGATTGTAGCCCCTCTGGGGGCGTCTGGGGCCGGCGACGGATTGGATACGGGACCACGCCCCGCGTCTGGGCAGCACGGAGGCGGTCTTGGATCCTTACCGCACGGGATCGAGCCTCGGGACGGCGGCCCCGGGCAGCGTGGGAACCTCGATGAACTCGTGGCCGCTGGCGCGGTGGCAGCCATTACAGGTCTCGGCGGCCCGCCCGTAGGCGGCGCCGAAGGCGCGAACGTCGCGGGCGCGGACCGCGGATAGCAGATCCGGCAGATTCGTCTGCCGGAAGGCCCCCGCCACCCCCGCTAGATCGACACCCGCGTTCACGCGGGGAGGCGCCGCCTTGGGGAGATCCTCGTCGAAGATCTCCTGCAGCTCTTCCAGCTCGAACGTGGCCAAGGCCAGGCGCCCGCTGCGTACGCTGCGACCAGCGAGCTCGAAACGCCGTCCCACCTCCGCCATCAGCTCACCATAGCGGGGCTCGCTTTCGCGCGTCGACGCCTCCCCGCAGGCGGGAGGGCGGTTCTCGACGCGCAGGACGTCCGCGGGCACGCCCAGCCGCGCGAGCTCGACCAGAGCCGCGGACGAGCTGGCCGCGCTGGGGCAGTAGGCCTTGCTGTCCTGGTCCACCGTCACCTTGCGCAGGCTGGAGCCGTCGTGGTCGACCTTGAGCCCTCCCGCGGTGCGCACGGGGGCGCCCGCCGCCAGCACCGGGTGGACATACTCGTTCGCTTCCGCGTCGGCCGGCAACGGGGCGATCGCGAGCCGCCCGTCCCGCAGGCTGGCGAACTTGTACCGCTTCCCGCTGGTCAGGGCCAGGAGGTCCGCCGAGCTCCGGGGCCGGAGGATACGGCCCGGGTCCCCCCCGCGCGCCTTCAGCTTGGCCAAGAGCGGCTCGAGCGGCACGCGAGAATCGAACAGGGGCGGCGGGAATCCTGGAGAGGATGCACGGCAGGCAGTGAGGACCATCGCGCAGGCGAGGCCGACAAAGCGGGTCATCGGGTCTCCCTCCGGGCCTTAGACTACACCGCGGAACCGTCGGCTGGGGTTGCGGGCAGAAGCTGCGTAAAGAGGCTGGACTCCCGGCGGAAAAAGCCCTCGGTGTGGAAGGAATCGGCCAGCTTCAGGTACTCGTAATCCAGGTGATGGCCGATCTCGTGGAGCAGCGTGCGGAGGAAAGTGCGGAAGGCGACCACCCGGCGGTGATGGGCGGTGCGCATCCACAGCTGGATCCGAGGGGGTCGA
>DATMQU010000269.1:0-3632 GCA_035566715.1 Vicinamibacteria bacterium | reverse complement strand
ACCGCCATCGAGGCCATGAAGCTGGGGGCCTACGACTACCTCACCAAGCCGGCGCGGATGGAGGAGCTGGAGGTCCGGGTGGCCAAGGCCGCGGAGAAGGCTCGCCTGCGGCGGGAAAACCTCTCCCTGCGCGAACGGCTCAAGCGCCAGGACCCGGCCCAGGGCCTGGTCACCGAGGATCCCGCCATGAAGGAGGTCCTGGCCACGGTGGGCCGGGTCGCCCCCTCCGACATCCCGGTGCTCATCCAGGGCGAGAGCGGGACGGGCAAGGAGCTCATCGCGCGCGCCATCCACGAAAAAAGCCCCCGGGCCGGGCTCCCGTTTCTGGGCATCAACTGCGCAGCCGTGCCGGAGAGCCTTCTGGAGAGCGAGCTCTTCGGCCACGAGAAGGGAGCCTTCACGGGCTCGGTGGCCCGCAAGCCCGGCCTCTTCGAGCTCGCCGACCGGGGCGTGCTCCTGCTGGATGAGGTCGGGGAAGCGCCGCTGTCGGTCCAGGTCAAGCTCCTCCGCGTCCTGGAGACCAAGGAGTTCCTGCGCGTCGGGGGGACACGTCCGGTGCGCTCCGACGTCCGGATCCTCTCCGCCACAAACAAGAACCTCAAGGTGGAGATGCAGGAGGGACGGTTCCGCGAGGACCTCTACTACCGCTTGAACGGCATCACCCTCCAACTCCCGGCCCTGCGCAACCGCCGCGAGGACATCCCGCTTCTCGCGCGTCACTTCGTGGACCGGTTCGCGGGCAAGAAAAAGCTCAGCCCGAAGACCCTCGAGCTGCTGAAGGCCTATGCCTGGCCGGGCAACGTCCGCGAGCTGTCGATGGCCATCCAGCGGGCGGTGGTTCTGTGTGCCCAGGAGACCATCGAACCCGACGACCTCCCGTTGGATGTACGGACGCCCGACTGGAAGGCCCCGGCCGTGCGCACGGCGCTCACCTTGGCCGAAATGGAGCGCGAGTACATCGCAACCGTGCTCGAGCAGCACCAGGGGCACCGTGGGAAGACGGCCCGGGCGCTCGGCATAGATCCAAAGACCCTCTACAACAAGCTGAGCCACGATCAGGAGAAGAAGAAAGACGACACCCAGCAGGGTTAGGCTCTCACGGAATCCTTCCCGAGCCCAGGGAAAAACACCCGGGCTCGCCGGCCGCTTCGCCGCCCCCCCACCCAAGTCAACTCACACATTTTAAAGTCCTTCCTGCCCTCCAACCTGGTGGCATCGGTGTTGCCCCTTAAGAGGGCGTCGGGGCCTTCTGAGCCCCGAGGAGGAGGTCCACAATGTTGGAGCACGCGGGTGATCGCCGGTGCCACTTCGTCGGGCGGGCCCAATGACGTCCGTCCTTGCCCTCGCCAACGGTCTGGCCGACGCGTCGGCATCTCCATCTGCGGAGTCCCCGGCCACCGAGACCCTGCCCTCACGCGAGCGGCTGTTCCCGGAACACCTCCGGGGGCTCCCGAGCGTGATCCAGACCCCGACCGAGACAAGCGAGATCGGCGTCCTCATCCGGGAATCCCTCAAACCCCTCACCGAGATGACTCGGCAAGGGATCCGCCTCGAGCTGAACCTCCCCCCCTCGGCCGTCCGGGTGCACGCGGGCTGGCTGGCTGCGAATGAGGTGCTGCGCATCCTCGCCCGTCGGGTGCTGGAGAACGTGTACGACGGTGGCGTCCTCAGCATCGACGCTCGTCCCCTCGGGGACCGGGTCATCGTAGAGATGGCCCACAGCGGAGGCACGGTGACGGCCACGTCCCCCGACACCTACCCCAGCCCGGCCGAGGACCCGCGCTTCCGCCGTGTGAGGGCGCTCCTGGCGGGAATCGGCGGCGCCTTCATCTTGGAGCGTCAGGACTCGGGGGGACTGTCAGCCTGGGTCGCGCTGGCCCTGGCCCAAGCTTAGCGGGGTCGGGCTCCCTCGCCGGGGAAGGGTCAGTCACCGTCTCCGGCGCTCCTCGACTTCTCGGGCTTCAGTGATCAGGCACGCCGACCTTACTCCGCCCGGGGCGGAAGGGCGGCTTGGATCCAATAGGGAGGGGACGAGAACAGGAGCCAAGCCGATGCCGAGGGTCGCCGCCCTCAGGGGAAGGGGTCGGTGTCGGCCGGCCAGGCGCGTCTTGAGGACCCGGTCAGTTCCGTTGGCGCATTGCCACGATGTCCGCGCTGCCCTCCTGAAGCACACGCACGGCTTTGACGTAGCGCTTGTTCAAGGCCACGAAGGGCTCGATCATCTGGGAATCGTTGATCGAGACCTCCGTCATGTTCAGAAACGGCCGATCATCGCAGAGCACGTCGCTCAGCCGTTTCTTGGTCTCGGGCACGAACACCTGCCCGACGTAAACGCCGTCTTCGGTCTCGATGCGTACCCTCACCCATTTCGCCCGCGCGTTGTAGCTCGCGAGGCCCACTCGCTCCGGTGTTGCCATGTCCCCCTCCCAAACTGTTCGAGCCCGGACCCCTTGTGGCCCTGCTCGCACTAGCCATGGATTGCAGGAGGCGGGCCAGCCGCCTTGGGTCAACAACGATATTAGAATCAATCACTTACCATGATGGCCCTTGGGGGGAGACCCTCCATTCGGCAATCGCACCCGGGCGGCCCGGGAGGAATTCCACCGCACGGCGGCTACCGCCGGCAGCATGAGCGCGGTGTGGGTCAGGAAGAAGACGGTCCCGAAGAGAAGGAATTCAGGCCGTCTCAGGAGCGTGACCGCCACCACCATGGCGATGGCGACGCTGCGGGAGGCGAAGACAAAGGCCACGGCGTGGCGAGCCGCCCTCCCCACGCCGCAGGCCCGCCCGATCCCCCACCCGCTCAGGAAAGCGGTCCCGGTGAAGAGACCGGCCACAGCCGCGGTGTCCCAGAACGCGGCGGCCAGAAAGCGGGCCTGGCTCCAGAGAAAGCCCCCGACCAGGGCGATGAGCGCCCCCAGGCTGACCCCCTGCAGGAGGGCTCGATGCCCTTCCGCGGCCTCCGGGAATCGCCGCCGCAAAAGCATCCCCACCCCCGTCGGCAGGAGAAGGAGAAAGAGCAGTTGGCCCATCATCATCAATATGGGGGGCCGGATCCCGGAGAGCTGGATGGCGTTCACGGAGAGACCGCCGGCGAGCACGAGGGGTAACGATACGACCGACAAGACGTCGAAGACCGCGTTCAGCGTCACCCCGAGCGCGGTGTCCCCTCCGGCGAGAGAAATGTAGACGCTGGACAGGATGGCGGGGGGACAGGCGGCCATGAGAATCATCCCCGCCGCGATCACCGGCGGCGGGCCCAGGGCCATGATGAGGACCGAGACCAAGAGGGGCAGCAGAAAAACCTGCCCCAGGGTGGCGGCCACCACCGTACCCGGATAGAGAGCGACCCGGCGGAAATCGGCGGGGGTCAGCTCGATGCCCACCAGCATCATCAAGAGGAAGGTGGCCGCGGGAACCCCGACCTCCACGAGCACCTTGAGCACAGGAGCCGGAGTATAACCCCCGGCGTCCCGACCCGCGGGCGATGAGTTACACTCAGGGCTCATGTCTTCCTCATGGGCGCACGCGATCGTCGTAGGGGCCTCGTCGGGCATAGGCGCGGCCCTCGCGCGACGGCTCGCCCGCGAGGGGTGCCGATTGGCCCTCGTGGCCCGGCGGGAGGATGCGCT
>DATMQU010000268.1:0-4918 GCA_035566715.1 Vicinamibacteria bacterium | reverse complement strand
TGGCCGCGACACCGCTGGGATTCTTCCGGAGCCTGGATGGGGGGGCCTCTTGGACCCAGATCTCCCCGAGCGTGGGCGAGGCCAACGTCCACGGCCTCGCCTTCCTGCCCGGTAACGATCGGGTGATCTTCGCGACCACCCCCCGCGGGCTGCTCCGCTCCCCGGATCAGGGCCAGACCTGGCTCCGCCGCGGGGGGGGCCTGCCCCTCCTGGATATCACCGGCCTCGCCCTCCACCCGGACGGGCGGACCGCCTACGCCAGCGACTTCACGCGCGGCGGGATCTACCGGAGCGAGGACGGGGGCGAGAGCTGGCAGCCCTTCAGCACCGAGGGGCTGCTCTCCGACCGGGTGTGGGCCCTGGCCGTGGACCCCGCGTCACCGGACCGGCTCCTGGCCGCCGCCCGCAGCGGGGGCTTGCACGAGTGGCGCGCCCTGGAGGCGGCAACCGCGGCCGGCTCGCGCTGAGGAGCGCGGGGTGAGCGGGATCACCGCGGAGGCGGGCGGGCTGTACTTGACTGGTAGTGGGTTGCCGGGACGGAAACGCTCCCGCGGGGCCGGCCGTCGGGCAGACGGCAGGGCTGTCTCGGTCTGACGGAGTGAACTCACTAGGAGCGCTGCCATGACACTTTTCGCGATCGTTCTGGCCGCCGTGCTCTCTCCCGCCGCGCAGGCACCCCCACCCCCCAAGCCCGCGGTCAGGAGCGCCGACCTACCCGCTTCCGCGAGCGGACCCACCCAGGGCTTCCTCGACGCCGGCCTCGCCGCCTTCCGCAAGCGGCACTTCGCGCAGGCGGAGACCGAGTTCAGCAAAGCCGCAGAGTCCGACCCCCAGAGCGCGGCCGCCGCCTTCTACCTGGGCTACACGATCTACAAGCGCCACGAGCACACCCGCAACGCCCCCGAAAAGCAGAAGGCGCTGGAGCTGTTCTCGAAAGCCTTCTCCATCGAGCCCGGTTTCAGGCCGGTCTGGGGCAGCAAGTAGCCGGAGGCCGAGGGACGGCGGGGGCGTGCGGAGGGCGGGGCCTCGGGCGGCGGGCCAGGGGCCCGGCCTAGGGCAGGAACCTCCCGAGGAGGGCGGTCTTGCTGAGGTCCGAGTAGAGCACGAGGCCGATGAGCAAGAAGATCACGAGCGCGCCCGCGTTCATGATCCAGGTCTTTACGGTGATGCTGAAGTCCCGCCGCAGGAGCCCCTCGGAGGCGAGGATGGCCAGATGGCCGCCGTCCAGGGGGGCGAGCGGGAACAGGTTGAGAATCCCGACCTGAAGGCTGATCACCGCCACCAGGAAGAGCAGGGAACCGGGCCCTCCCCGCGCCGCATCGCCCGAAGCCTTGGCGATCCCCAGCGGACCCATCATGGTCTTGGGCGAGATCTGCGCGGTCACCAGGCGACCCATGACGTCAAACGTCTGCCGGGTCATCTCCCAGCTCCAGCGCACCGCCTCCCGCACCGCGGACAAGGGGCCGAACTTCCGGACGACGGTCTTGGGGCCGATGCCGATGCGGGGGCCCGATCCCTCGTCCCGGGGTGTGACCGTGACCTGCAGAATCCGGCCCGCGCGCCAAACTTCGAGGGCCAGGGGCTTGCCCGCGGAGGCGCCCACCAGGGGCGGGATCTCGGAGAACGACCGGATGGGCTTGTCGCCGATCTTCAGGATGGCGTCCTCCGGTCGGAGGCCCGCCCCCTCCGCGGGCTGGCCCTTGAGCACCTGCCCGATGCGCACGAGGGGATGGGCCCCGATGCTGCCCACCTTCGTCTCCGCGTCCGTGGCCGAGCGCACCGTCACCTCGCGCTCCTCGGAGCCCCGCCGCACCCGCAGCACGAGTGCGCGGTCGGGGCGGAGCAGGATGTGATACTGGGCCTCCTCCCAGGTGGCCTGGGGCTGGCCGTCGATGGCCAGGATCTCGTCGCCGGGCAGGAGCCCGCCCGCCGCCGCCGGCGAGCCCGCCTCCACCGCCCCCAGGATCGGCCGGTCGAAGCGGCTCGCCTCCACCGCGAACCCGATCATGTAGAAGGTGCTGAGCACCCCCACGGTCAGGACCGCGTTCATGGTGGGCCCCGCCAGGTAGACCAGGAAGCGCTGCCAACGGGGCCGACTCGTGAAGTCGCGGCCATCGCCCAGCGCGCGGGTATCCTCGCTGAGGTGGTCCTCGGGCTCGCCCTCAAGCTTCACGTAGCCCCCCAGGGGGACGAGCGAGAGTCGGCAGTCGGTGTCGCCCCACTTGAAGCCCACGAGGCGGCGGCCGAAACCGAAGGAGAAGATGAAGACGCGCATGCCAAAGGCCTTGGCCGTGATGAGGTGGCCAAACTCGTGCACGAAGATGATGATGCCGAGTACGAGCACGAAGGCGAGGGTGGTGTTGAGGAATTCCATGGCGCGGGCTCGAGGGCTAGGAGATGACGCGGGCGGCGTCGCGTCGGCCCAGGGCCTCGCGCGCTCGATCCCGGGCCCAGGCGTCCGCCTCCAGAACGTCGGAGAGATCGTTCACGGGCACCGGGGGGTGGGCTTCCAGAACCTCCAGAATGGAGTCGGGGATGGCGGTGAAGGGTATGCGCCCGTCGAGAAAGGCGGCCACCGCCTCCTCGTTAGCGGCGTTCAGGACCGCACAAGCGGAGCCGCCCGCGGCCAGGGCCTTGTAGGCGAGGCCCAGGCAGGGGAAGCGCTCGCGATCGGGCTGGTCGAAGTCGAAGCGCTGGGCCTTCGTGAAGTCGAGGCCGGGGATGGCCGCCTCCCACCGCTCGGGGTAGCTGAGGGCGTACTGAATAGGGAGGCGCATGTCGGTAACCCCGAGCTGGGCCAGGACCGTCCCGTCCACGAACTCGGCCAAGGAGTGGACCACGGACTGGGGGTGGACCAGAACCTCCACCCGTTCCGCGGGGACCCCGAAGAGCCAGTGAGCCTCGATGACCTCGAGGCCCTTGTTCATGAGGGTGGCGGAGTCGATGGTTATCTTCCGGCCCATGGACCAGGTCGGGTGCTGGAGGGCTTCTCCGGGGGTGATGCGGTCGAAGGTCTCGCGGGGGCGGTCGCGGAAGGGGCCCCCGGAAGCAGTCAGGATGAGACGGCGAACCTCCTCCGGCCGCCGACCCTCCAGGCATTGGTGGAGCGCGCAGTGTTCGCTATCGATGGGCAGGAGCCGGCCCCCCCGGGCCCGGGACATGGCCAGCATCAGCTCCCCCGCGATCACCAGGGTCTCCTTGTTGGCCAGGGCCACGTCCTTGCCCGCCTCCAGCGCGCGGTAGGTGGGCAAGAGTCCGACCGCGCCCACCGCCGACGCGACCACGGTTTGGGCTTCGGAATGGGTGGCCACCTCGACCATGCCCTCCTCGCCCACCCCGACCCGGATCCCGTCCAGGGCCACCAGCCGCCCCAGCGCCTCGCGCGCGCCCGCACCGGCCACGGAGACGACCCGCGGCCGGTAGCGCGCCACCTGCTCGGCCAGCCGCTCCACGTTGCTCCCCGCGGCGAGGCCCACCACCCGGAAACGGCCGGGGAAGGCATCCACAACCCGGAGCACGTTGGTGCCCACCGACCCCGTGCTTCCGAGAATGCTCAGACCCTTCATGGGAGAGTCGCCCTCAAGCGGAAACGGCCCCGGGTAGGGGCCGTTCAGCGAACGTACAGAAAGTAATAGTATAGGACGGGCGCCCCGAAGAGCAAGCTGTCCAGCCGATCCAGCATGCCCCCGTGGCCAGGAAACAGCGTCCCCGAGTCCTTCACGCCCGCCCACCGCTTCAGCAGGCTCTCGTCCAGGTCCCCCAGCACCCCCAACGCCGACACCCCCAGGCCCAGGGCCACCGCATGGAAGAGCGGGAGTCGGGGAAGGCCGAGCGCCCGCACGGCCAGCGCCCCCAGGACGCCGCCGAGGAGGCCCGCCGCCGCACCCTCCACCGTCTTGGCGGGCGAGAGGAGGGGGGCCAGCCGGTGCCGGCCCACGGCATGCCCCACGAAGAAGGCCAGGGTGTCCGAGGCCATGATGATGACCAGCAGCAAGACGATCCGCCATGCCCCCTCCCCCTCGGGCTCCATGACCCTGAGGGCGGCGATGGTGCCGCCGAGCCCGCCCAGATAGGCCGCCCCCAGGAGAGTGCCTCCCGCCGCGGGGACGGTCTGCGCGAGATCCCGGCCGGGGAGCAGGGCAAAGGCGAGCAGGACCAGGGCGGCCAGGGGCCAAAGCGGAGCCCCCGCCCCCCCGGGGCGCGCTACCTCCAGGAACAGGACCGCGGTCAGGAGCAGCCCCGGCCCGCGCAGGGCGGGGAGCCCGCGCCCCTCCAGAAAGCGGAAGAACTCGAGGGAGCCGAGGAGCACGGCCGCGGCCACGATGGAAACCCCCAGCACGGGCGGACCCAGGAGGAGGGCGGCCAGGAGGAGGGGCAGGACGAGGAGGGCGGTCCCGACGCGCCGGACCAGGTTCGCGGCGAAGACCGTCATGCCACTGCGGCCCCGGGCGCGGGGATCAAGCGGGGACGATCCCGCCGTACCGCCGCTCGCGCTTCTGGTAGTCGGCGACGGCCTGGAGGAGGTGCCGCCGCCGGAAGTCGGGCCAGAGCACGTCCGTGACCCATATCTCTGCGTAGGCGATCTGCCAGAGGAGAAAGTTGGAGATGCGCATCTCCCCGCTGGTGCGGATCAGGAGGTCGGGGTCGGGTTGGCCGGCGGTATAAAGGTAGGAAGAAAGCATGGCCTCGTCGATGCGCCGGGGGTCGCGCCCGTTGGCGAGGACGTCCGCCAGCAGCCGCTGCACCGCGTCCGTGATCTCGGCCCGTCCCCCGTAGTTGAGCGCGATATTGAAGAGGAGCCCGGTCCGATCCCGCGTCTCCTCGATCCCCCGCCGCAACTCCGCCTGCACGTCCGGAGGAAGGTCGTCCATTCGACCGATGACCTGGAAGCGAATGTTGTTCCGGAGCAGGGTGTTCA
>DATMQU010000267.1:0-6253 GCA_035566715.1 Vicinamibacteria bacterium | reverse complement strand
GTGGCCGGGGTGCCGAGGATCGCGGTGGTCACGCCGCCGCGTACCCTGGAGAGCAGCCCCGCGGTGGCGGCCGCCCTCGTGCTCGCGGGCCTCGAGGGCTCGGTCTACCGCGTGGGGGGGGCCCAGGCCGTGGCCGCGCTCGCCTACGGCACGCGCACGGTGCCCGCGGTGGACAAGATCGTGGGCCCCGGCAATGCGTACGTGGCCGCGGCCAAGCGGCAAGTGCGGGGCCAGGTGGAGATCGACCACGACGCGGGCCCGAGCGAGGTCGTGGTTCTGGCCGACGATAGCGCGAAGGCGAGCCTCGTGGCCGCGGACCTGCTGGCCCAGGCCGAGCACGGCAGCGGGGGGGAGACGGTGGTCCTGGTCACGTCCTCGCGGGCCCTGGGGACGGAGGCCCGACGGCTGGTGGCGGCGGGGCTGCCCACCGTGGCCAACCGCGCGGCCACGCTGCGCGCCCTGAGAGGCCAGGGCGCGGTCGTGCTCGTGCGCGACATCGAGGAGGGGGTGACGGCCGTGAACGCCATCGCTCCCGAGCACGTGGAGGTCATGACCCGGCGGGCGGGGCTGGTGGCCCGGCGGCTGGTGGCGGGGGCGGTGTTCGTGGGCCCCTGGGCTCCGGTGGCGGCGGGCGACTACGGCGTGGGCCCCAACCACGTCCTGCCCACGGGGGGCGCGGCCCGTCACGCCTCGCCCCTCTCCGTCCGCGACTTCCAACGGCGCCACAGCCGGGTGCGCCTGACCCGTTCCGGACTGCGGCGGATTGCGGAGGGCGTGGTCCGGGTGGCGCGGGCGGAGGGCTTCCCCGGCCACGCGTGGAGCGTTCTGAAGAGGTTCGAGTCGTGAACCCCCTTCGGCACATCAAGCCCGCGGTGCGCCAGGTCGCGGCCTACACGCTGGCCGCGCGCTCGGCCGCGGTCAAGATCAACCAGAACGAGAACCCCTACGACCTGCCGGAGTCCCTTAAGAGGCGGGTGCTGGAGGGGGCGCTCTCCCGGCCTTGGTCGCGCTACCCCGAATTCGACCCGAGAGCGCTCCTCGCGAAGCTAGCCACATTCGCGGGCTGGAGGGCGGATGGGATCCTGGCCGGGAACGGCTCCAACGAGTTGATCGAAGCCCTGCTCCTGGTGACGGTCGGTCCGGGGACGCGAGTGGTGATCCCCGAGCCCACGTTCACCCTCTACGCGCTCCTCACCGGCATTCTGGGCGGGGAGGCGGTGCGGGTGGGGCTGGGGCCCGACCTCGAATACGACCCCGCCGCCATCGAGAGCGCGCGCCAGGCGAGCCAGGCCGCGCTCACCATCGTCTGCTCCCCCAACAACCCCACCGGGGGCGTGCTCGATCCCGTCGACGTCTCCCGGCTGTGCGGGGGGGGCGACGGTCTGGTCGTGATCGACGAGGCCTACCACGAGTTCGCGGGCCAGTCGGTGGTTCCCCTGCTCGCCCGGCACCCCAACCTCGTGGTCCTGCGCACGTTCTCCAAGGCCATGGCCCTGGCCGGCCTGCGCGTCGGCTACCTGCTGGCCTCGGCGGAGCTCACGCGCGAGATCAACAAGGCGCGGCTGCCCTACAACATCAACTTCTTCTCTCAGGCCGCGGCCATGGCCGCCATCGACGACTATCCCCTCCTCGAGGTGGCCGTTAAGCGGCTGGTCGTGGAGCGAGAGCGGATGCGGGCCCGGCTCGGCTCCCTTCCCGGCCTGCGCGTCTATCCCTCCCGCGCCAACTTCGTCCTCGTCGAGCTCCTGGACGCCGACCCCCGGGCCGTCTTCGAGGCGCTCTACGGACAGGGGATCCTGGTGCGAGATGTCACCTCCTATCCCCGGCTGTCCCGCTGTTTGCGGGTGAGCGTGGGCAGCGAGGCGGAGAACGAGACGTTCCTTCAGGCCCTGCCCGCGGCCCTCCGCGCGGCGGGGGCCCCCGCGGGGAGGCTTTGATGCGCGCGCGCAAGGCGGTTATCAAGCGGAAGACCCGGGAGACGGACGTCCAGCTGGCCTTGGACCTGGACGGCTCGGGCCGCTCCCGCATCGCCACCGGCGTCGGCTTCCTGGACCACATGCTGACCGCGTTCGCGACCCACAGCCACCTCGACCTAGACGTGCGCTGCAAGGGCGACCTGCACGTGGACGCCCACCACAGCGTGGAGGACGTCGGAATCGCGCTCGGGGAGGGCCTCTTGCAGGCCCTGGGGGACAGGAAGGGGATCGTGCGCTTCGGCCACGCCTACGTCCCCCTCGACGAGGCCCTCGCCCGCTGCGTGGTGGATCTCTCCGGGCGGCCCTTCCTGCACTACGACGTTGGCTTCAAGGCCCAGCGCGTGGGGGACATGCCCACGGAGCTGTTCGAGGACTTCTTCTGGGCCCTGGCCGACCACGGGCGCCTCAATCTGCACCTGGAGGCGATCCGGGGCCGAAACGCCCACCACATCGCGGAGACCCTCTTCAAATCCTCGGCCCGGGCCCTGGCCATGGCCGTGGCCCTGGACCCGCGGGTGAAGGGCGTGCCCAGCACCAAGGGAAGCCTGTGATCACGATCGTCGACTACGGCCTCGGCAACCTGGGGAGCGTCATCAAGGCCTTCCGCTGGGTGGGGGCGGAGACCGTCCTCTCCGGGGACCCCGCGCGGCTGCGGCAGGCGGAGGCCCTGGTCCTCCCCGGGGACGGGGCCTTCGCGGCCGCCATGGACGGGGTGCGGGAACGCGGGCTGGTGTCCGTGCTCCGGGAGAGGGCGGAGGCGGGGACCCCGCTCCTGGGCATCTGCATCGGGATGCAGCTCCTCTTCGAGGAGAGCGAGGAGCACGGGCGGCACGCGGGCCTCGGCCTCCTCCCCGGCCGGGTCCGGCGCTTCGGGGGAGACCTGCCCGTCCCCCACATGGGCTGGAACTCCCTGCATCCCCGGCGGGAACATGCCCTCCTGGACGGGATCGCGGAAGGGGCCCATGTCTACTTCGTCCACTCCTACTTCTGCGACGCCGGCCCGGACGTGGTCGTGGCCACCTCCGACTACGGGATCGACTTTCCGGCCGTGGTGGCCCGGGGGAGCGTCCTCGGCGTTCAGTTCCACCCCGAGAAGAGCCAAGCCGTGGGCCTGCGCATGGTCGAGAACTTCGTCCGCTCCCTGAACGCGGCGGGCGGCCGCCGGAGGAGCGCATGATCGTCGTTCCCGCCATCGACATCCGCGGGGGCCGGGTGGTGCGGCTGAAGCAGGGCCGGCTGCAGGAGGAGACGGTCTACGGCCACCATCCCGCGGACGTGGCCCGCCGGTGGGAGGCGGAGGGTGCGCGGCGCATCCACGTGGTCGACCTCGACGCCGCCATCGAAGGCAAGCCCCAGACGGAGGCGGTGGGCGAGGTCATCGCCGCGGTGGAGATCCCGGTCGAGGTGGGAGGCGGGCTGCGCGTGCTCGAGAACGCCATGCGCTACAAGGACCGCGGAGCGGACCGGGTGATCTTCGGGACCGCGGCCATCGCCCGTCCGGGCGTGGTCCAGGAGGCGGCGCGTCTGTGGCCGGAGTCGGTGGCGGTGGCGGTGGACGCCCGGAACGGAAAGGTGGCGGTGGCGGGCTGGAACGAGGTCACGACCGTGGACGTGCTGGACCTGGCCGCGCAGGTGAGGGCCTGGGGCGTCCCCCGGCTCCAGTACACGGACGTGGTGCGGGACGGCATGCTGGTCGGCCCCAACCTGCCCGCCATAGAGCAGCTCGCTCGCGGGAGCGGCCTGCGCATCACCGCCGCGGGGGGAGTCTCGACGGTGGAGGACGTGAGAAAGCTCCGGGCCCTGGCTGCTCTGGGCGTGGACGAGGTCGTGGTGGGGAAGGCCCTCTACGAGGGCCGGTTCACCTTGGAAGAGGCGGTGGGCGCGGCATGCTAGCCAAGCGGCTCATCCCCTGTCTGGACGTGGACCGGGGCCGGGTGGTCAAAGGGGTGCAGTTCGTGGCCTTGCGCGACGCCGGGGACCCCGTGGAGTGCGCGGCCCGCTACGACGCCGAGGGGGCGGACGAGCTCGTTTTCCTCGACATCACCGCCTCCTCCGACGCCCGGCCCATCGTGCTGGAGATGGTCCGGAACGTGGCGGAGACCGTCTTCCTCCCCTTCACGGTGGGGGGCGGGGTGCGGTCGCTGGAGGATGCGGACGCCCTGCTCCGCGCGGGGGCGGACAAGGTGGCGGTGAACACGGCCGCCGTCCGCGACCCTGCCCTTCTGGAGAGACTGGCCCGGCATTTCGGCTCCCAGGCCGTGGTCCTGGCCATTGACGCGCGCGGAGGCGGGGCCGCCCCGCCCCCCCCGGACCCTGTTCCGGCCCGGGCCTGGGAGGTCTATGTCCACGGCGGGCGCACCCCCACCGGCCGGGACACCGTGGCCTGGGCGCGGGAAGGGGCGGAGCGGGGGGCGGGGGAGATCCTGCTCACGAGCATGGACCGCGACGGGACCCGGGACGGCTTCGACATCGCCCTCACGCGGGCGGTGGCGGAGGCGGTCCGCGTGCCGGTGGTGGCCTCGGGCGGCTGCGGTTCCGTGGCCCACCTGGCGGCGGTCCTTCGCGAGGGGGGGGCCAGCGCCGCCCTCGCCGCGTCCATCTTTCACTTTGGCGAGGTCCGCATCCCCGAGGCCAAGGCGGAGCTGAAGGCGGCCGGCATCGAGGTGCGGTCATGAGCCTTCCCATCCCGGACGGGCTTTCCTACGACGCGAACGGCTTGATCCCGGTGGTGGTTCAAGACCAGCGCAGCGGAGACGTGCTCATGGTGGCCTACGCCAACCAGGAGGCCCTGGACCGGACGGGGGAGACCGGCCTCGCTCATTTCTGGAGCCGGAGCCGAGGTGCCCTCTGGAAGAAGGGCGAGACCTCGGGCCACGTGCTCGCCGTGCGCGAGGTGCGGACGGATTGCGACCGGGACAGCCTTCTCATGGTGGTCGAGCCCTCCGGCCCCGCCTGCCACACCGGCTCCCGGACCTGCTTCGGCGAGGAGGGACCGAGCGGGGCGGGAATCCTGGAAGAAATCGCGCGCGTCATCGCCCAGCGGGCGCGGAGCGCTCCCGAGGGCTCCTACACCGGCCGCCTCCTGGGGAAGGGGCTCGACCACGTCCTCAAGAAGGTGGGGGAGGAGGCCACGGAAGTGGTGCTGGCGGCCAAGGGGGAGAGCGACTCTCGGCTGGCCGAGGAGACCGCGGACCTCCTCTTCCATCTGCTGGTGGTGCTCGCCCAGCGGGGGGTGCCGGTGGCGGACGTGATGGGAGTGCTCCGGAAGCGAAGGAGCGGCCCTTGAAGTCCCTGGCCTTCGACGACTACGACCGGCTCTCCGCGGGCGGGGGGCCCGTGCCCGTGTTCCGCGAGGTCCCCGGCGACACGCTCACCCCCGTCTCCGCCTTCCTCGCCCTCTCTGCGCGCTCCGAGCGGGCGTTCCTGCTGGAGAGCGTGCTGGGGGGCGAGCGCTTGGCCCGCTACTCGTTCCTGGGCCGCGATCCCCTGGCCACCCTGGAGGTGAGGGGGGACGAAGTCCTGGTGCGGGAGGGGGGGACGGAAAAGGTGGATCCCCGCGGTCTCTTCGCGGCCCTGCGCGCGCGCCTGGGAGCGCCCCCCGCCGAGATCCCGGGCCTGCCCCGCTTCACGGGGGGGGCCGTGGGTTACCTGAGCTACGACGCGGTGCGCCTCTTCGAGCGGATTCCCGACCGGCACGGACCCGCGGACGTCCCCCTGGCCTCCTTCGCCTTCTACCGCTCGCTCGTCGCCTTCGACCACGTCCAACAACGCCTGGTGCTGATCGTGGACACCGAGCCCGGCAGCCGTCGCGCCTTCGCCCAGGCCCAGGAGGTGCTGGACGGCCTGGAGGAGGACCTGCGCTGGCAGAGGCGGCCGGGAGCGGAGCCGAGCGCGGGCGGGCCCCCGCAGCCGGCCTCCCTCAGCGACGGGGCCTCCTTCCGGGATGCCGTGGAGCGGGCCAAGGAGTACATCGCGGCCGGAGACATCTTCCAGGTCGTGCTCTCGCGCCAGCAAACGGTCCCCTGCGCGCTCGATCCTTTCCGGGTCTACCGCGCCCTGCGCATGGTGAACCCCTCGCCCTACATGTACTTTCTCAAGGACCGCGAGACCACGGTGGCGGGGGCCTCTCCGGAGATGCTGGTGCGGGTCGAGGGCAGGCAGGTGGAGACCCGGCCCATCGCGGGCACGCGTCCCCGCGGCGATTCCGAGGCCCGCGACGAGGCGCTGGCCCGCGAGCTCTTGGCGGACGAGAAGGAGCGGGCCGAGCACATCATGCT
>DATMQU010000266.1:0-3650 GCA_035566715.1 Vicinamibacteria bacterium | reverse complement strand
TCCGCCGCTTCAACCTCCTCTACTCGGATGCGGCGCGTCTCTTGCGGACGCATGATCTCGAGGAGGCGCTCAGCCTGCTCGAGCTCGACCTGGAGCTCTACATCGCCGAGCGAGCGCCGCGGCGCACCTTCGTGCACGCGGGCGTGGTCGGCTGGAACGGTCAGGCGATCGTCATACCCGGGGAAAGCTTCAGCGGAAAGAGCTCGCTCGTGAAGGCGCTCGTGAAGGCCGGAGCGACCTACTATTCCGACGAGTTTGCCGTGCTGGACGAGCGGGGACGCGTGCATCCCTACCCCATCCCGCTGACTATCCGCCCGGCCCGGGACGGAGACCCGCCCATGAAGTACAGGGCGGAGGAGCTCGGTGGCGTGGCGGGAATCGGCCCGTTGCCGGTGGGGCTCGTCCTCATCACCCGCTACGTCAGCGGCACCCGGTTTCGCCCTCGCCCGTTATCGGCGGGACGCGCGGTGCTCGAGCTTCTGGCACACGCGCTCCCGGCTCGTCGGCGGCCCGGGCGGGTCCTCGACGCACTCAGTCGGGTCGTCTCGCAGGCCCTCGTGCTGCGCGGTACGCGAGGGGAGGCCGAGGAAACAGCCCGTCGAATCCTCGAAGGCGACCTTCTTCGGCGGGAGCACAACGCCCCGCTGATCGGCGTGAAGGTATCCGTTGGGCAAGGAGGCTAGCATGGGATCCGTGGAGCCTCGAGCACGCACGAGCCGGCTCGTGACGCGTGATCTCGGCGACGAGCTTCTCGTCTACGATCTGGAGCGCCACAAGGCCTACTGCCTCAACCGGGTGGCAAGGCAGGTGTTCCGCCACTGTGATGGGGAGACGACGATCCCGGACATGGCCCTTCGCATCGGCAACACCCTTGGCGTGCCGGTCGACGAACAAGCGGTCCGCCTTGCCCTCGTGCGCCTGGAGAAGGCCCACCTCCTCGACAGTCCCGTAGCGCAGATCCTCCACACCTCGCGACGCGAGATGCTGCGCACGCTGGGCCGGGCGGCCGCGGTGGTCGTGCCCCTCGTGACCGCGATCACCGTTCCTACGTCGGCGCAGGCCGTTAGCGCCTGCATACCAATGGGCGGGCCCTGCACTGGTCCGGGACAATGCTGCCCAGGCCTCGTCTGCAATGCCAGCATCGGAATGCCCGGAATGAAGACGTGTAAGTGACGTGTCCTGGTCCCTCTTCACGCCCGCGAGCGCCAGAGTCCAGGGAGAGAGGCCTGCCCTGCGGGCGCTCCTAGGTCGGTGGCTGGTCACGGGTGAGCTACCCCCGGCTCCAGACGAGCCGCTGGCAAGCCTGCTCGTCGAGGTAGCCCGCGAGCAGGGTCTGGCCGGGCTTCTTCATGAGGCGATCGGCGAGCAGCGAGTCCGCTGGCCAGATGCCGCACGATTGGCGCTCCGCCGGGCCGAGCAGGAGGACTTCGCCTTTGGGGTACGCCAGCTCGATACGGCGAGCAGGGTCCAGGACCTGCTCGGGGCGTGCGGGGTGCGTTGTCTACCGCTCAAGGGGGCCGCGCTCGGCGAGCGCCTCTACGATTCCGTGGCCCACCGCCCCATGGCGGACGTCGACCTGCTGGTGCTCGACGAGTGGCCCCGGGCGGTCACGCTGCTGGAGAAGGCTGGCTTCGCCGAGCAGGGACAGGCCGACCACGCCCGGGCCTTCCTCGACCCAGCGTCAGGTATTGTCCTCGAGCTTCATCGCGGGGTCACCTCCTGTGCCCGGCTCTTTCCGCTCGACCTCGACGCCGCCTGGAGGCGGAGCCGCGCGGGAGCCGGTCTCGTGAAGCGGGTACCCTCGAGCGAGGATCTGCTCGTGCACCTCTCGCTGCACGCGGCCTTCCAGCATGGCCTCGCTCTCCGCCTGGTGCAGTACCTCGATTTCCGCCGGCTACTCGAGCGGGAGCCTCCCGACCCGGCTCTGCTCGCTCAGGTGGCGGTCGGAGCGTCGGCGCAAGGCGCGGTCGCGCTCGCGCTCGAAGCGGCTCACGCGGTGGTAGCGGCGCCGCTCAGCCCAGCCCTCCAGGAGCTCGTCACCGCGTGGTCGCCGAGCGGCCTGCGTGGTTACGTCGCCTCCAGGCTTCGCGCCGACCCATCCGCGCTGCTGGCGCCGACCGAGCCCGCGCTCGCGTGGCTTCGTTGGCAGCTCGCCACGGGACGCCGGATCGCCCTGATTCGAGAGACGCTCAATCCTAGCCTCCCCAGCGTCGCCGGGTCCGCTGGCCTCGGCGGGCCGGGTCGCGCGCTCGGACTCGCGCGGCGCTGGATTCTGCCCACGGTCCGTTCTCTGGGAGCCCGCCCGCAGAAATGAGGACCTGGCGGTACTAGTGCTAGGGCCTTCCTCAATTGAAGGCCCAATCTGCTGGACAAACGACGTGAAAGGAAATTCTTTGGTCCCTGGATGGCGGACGCCCATACTTTCTTCTCCACACAGAGCCTTCGAGCTTCTGGCAGTAGAGGAGGCCAAAGTGCTGGGAGGGACGATGGACAGCAGAACCATTATTTCAGCGGTCGCGGTCTGTCTGCTGACGCTGGCGCTGTCCTGGACCCCGGCGCTGGCCTTCGACCTGGGGCAGTGGATCCCCGGCCTCAAGGTGAGTCCATTTCTGAGCGAGCGCGTCGAGTACGAGAGCAACATCTTCCAGACCCCGAGCCACTCGAAGGACGACGTCATCTTCAAGACGATCCCGGGGGTCCTGGCCGACTACACGTTTGGCCCCCATTCGATCACCGCCGGTTACCGGGCCGAAATCCTGCGCTACCTCGACCTGACGGACCAGGATACGGTTCACCACATCGCGGTCGGTCAGCTGCGGCTCGACTTCCCCAGAACCCTGCTCACGCTGAAGGACGACTTTGTCCGGACGAGTGATCCCCCGGGAACGGAGCTGACGGGCCGCATCCTGAGCAATACCAACGTGCTCAAGCCCCAGGGCGAGTACCGGCTTACCCCGAGCTTCTCGACGGGGGTGAACTACTCCTGGACCCGCGTTCGGTTCGATGACCGAGCGATCGGCGACCTCATCGACCGCGACGAGCACCTGATCGGGGCCTCCCTCTTCTGGAAGTTCGTGCCCAAGGGGGACCTCTTTCTCAACTACAGCTACGGCATCAGCAATTTCACCGAGTCCAGTGATCGCGATTTCACGTCGCACAACATCACGGTCGGCCTCCGGGGCGAGATCACGGCCAAGCTCTCCTCAGCGTTTTATCTCGGGTACACCCGGGAGGACCCGGTCAACAGAGACCAGAACAGCTTCAACGGACTCATTTTCGGAGGGGACACGACCTACAAGCCGACCGAGCGCCTCACCCTGACCCTGTCCACACAGCGGGCGCGGCAGGAGTCGACCTTCGGGAGCGTTGTCTTCTATGTCACCAACAACGCGACACTCTCGGCCCAGTACCAGATCCTTCCGAAGGTGACGCTCACCGCGCGCCTGGGAGGTGGCACCAACGAGTATTCCACCAAGCAGACCGCGGATGGGAAGACAGACTTCCGTCACGACACCTTCATCCTGGCCGGCGCCCAGGCCGACTACGACATCCAGCCATGGCTGCGGGTGGGCCTCGAGTACCTCAGGACCAGCCGCGATTCGAATTTCCCGACTTTTCGCTTCGTGGACGACCGTGTCACCGGGCGGGCG
>DATMQU010000265.1:0-6370 GCA_035566715.1 Vicinamibacteria bacterium | reverse complement strand
CGTGAGGCTCCGGGCTTCCTCTTCCCCCTTAATCGCGGCCAGCACCGTACGAACCAAAAAGGCCGTAAGAACCTGCATCTCAAGCTGTTCAATGGCCAGGCCGTTGGCCAAGCCCTGGTCCCCACCCCGCGCGATCAGATCAGCGACGTACGCGCTCACCGTGGTGCCTGCAGCCTCGGCCTGGAGGGTCACTCGGGCGGCGCCGATCCTGTCGAGGGCGACGCTAATCGAATGGTCGCGAACCATGCTCTCTAACCTCCTGTCGTCGCTCCCCACCGAGGGAGCGCCATCAATGCCGCTAGTGTAAGCAGACGGACGGGACATCCGGGGTCCGAAGGCAGGGCGGAAAAAAAGCGGGGTTAGGCGGAGGGCTCGGCCCCGGGGTCGGGGGTGGGCCGAGGGAGAAGGCCCAGGTCAGTCAGACGATAGAGCACCATCTCGAAGCTCACGTCGAAGATACGGGAGAGCTCCCCCAGGACCTCGGGGCCGCTCTCTGCTTCCAGCGCCTTCTCCAGGCTCTCGTGCCCGCGCGCGCGGAGGATCTTCGAAAGGGCCGCGTGGGTCAGATCCCTTGGCATGAGAAGGCTGGCCATCGCGCGGTTGGCCTGGTATTCCCACCACTCCCCCCCCCGCCTGCCATTCGTCTTGAAGGCCGAAGCGCGACAGAGGATCGCGGGAGCCTCCTTGGGGGCCGCTCCGGGAGCACCGAGCTGCAGGTTGCCATGGAGGGCGACGTGCCCGCATTCGTGCCCCATCGTGCTCCGAAGCCGCTGCCGGGCAACCCGGCTCTTCTCCGCTCGCTCCGAGAGACTGCGGCTCACGTGGACATCCACGAGACCGTTGGCGTGGAACACGGTCCGGCCGAGAACGCCGCGCGGCAGTTCCAGATAGTCCGGGTCGATCCCGTAGACCCTCATGAGAACTTCGTCGACATCCACCCCCCGACCCTCGGCGTAGACCTCGCCCGCCCGCTGGCGCACCCCGTCCATGATCTCGTCGAACTCCGCGTCTTCGAACCACAGCCGGACGCCCCAGGGGCTCCGGGGATCCCGCGATCGCCTCATCGCCGCTTGCCCTTCTGGCGCTTGAGCAGCTCTTGAATCTCCCTGAGGACCTCCCGCGGATTCCGCTTGGACGCTCGCACGGCCCGCAGCATCTGCCGCGCCTCCGGCGTCTCCGCCACCCATTCCCGCATCTCGGGCTCCAGGCGCGGCAGCAGGCGGTCGAGGGCCTGGTAGGTCACGCCCACGTGCTTGAGCTCGGCGGCGATCCTGGCCAGCGCCTCCGGGGAAGGGTGGCGGCGGTCGTGTTCGATGTCGGAGAGGTGAGCCGCGGAGATCCCCGCCTTCCGGGCGAACTGCCGCAAGGTGATCCCCGTCTTGAGGCGGAAGCGGTGGATCTCGTCCCCCAGGGTCGTCTTCTCCGTGGCGGACATCCTCGGCATGCTCGCAAAAGCAGCGAACGCGTGTCAAGCCCGTTCCGGAATGGACCCTTGGCTCGCATGAACTTCACCCACCGCACACCAACCTCGCCGAGAGCCAACGGTTCCCGTTTGGTGTGATTCGGCGCGAATGGAAAGTCCTTGACCACGGTGTGACCACGGGTAGAATGCCGCTCAAGCGTTCCCCTGCTCCAAGGAGGCTGGCCATGCATCGGACCATTTCGCTCGTCGCCCCGTTCCTGCTGGCGGCAACCGCGCTCCAAGCGGGCGAGGACGGCTCGATCTCCGGCGTCGTCAAAGACTCGCAGGGGGGCGTGCTGCCGGGCGCGACCGTGCGCGTCTCCGGCCCCCAGCTTCCCGCGGGCCGCGAGACCGTGACCACCCAGAACGGCGCCTACGTCTTCCCTCGTCTGATCCCGGGCGTCTACCGAGTGGAGGCGACGATGACGGGGCTGGGCAAGGCCGCCCGCGAGGTGCGTGCCTCCGTCGACGCCGACGCCCAGGTTGACCTGGTCCTTTCCCCGACCGTGACGGAGGAGGTAACGGTGACCACCGAGGCCCCCGCCGTGGACCTCAAGTCCACGGAGGTGAACTTCAACTACACCTCCGAGCTGATCCGCGACCTGCCCCTCGCGCGCAGCTACACCGGCCTCTTCCAGCTCATCCCGGGCGTGCCCGAGAACGACAGCGCGGCCCGTGCCGCCGGCTTGGGGCCCGCCGCGGGCGGCAGCCGGCAGGACAACACCTATCTGATGGATGGCGTAAACATCACGAACCCTGGCTTCGGGTACTTGTCCACAGAAATCAATGAATTGGACATCGCGGAGTTTAACGTGAAACGCGGCGCCATCAGCGCCGAATTCGGCCGGTCCGCGGGCTTTGTGGTGAATGCGGTGAGCAAATCGGGGACGAACACGCTCTCCGGCGCCGCCCGCATGGAGTATCGGCCGAAAGGACTCTCCTCAAAACCCCAGGACAGCAACTGCCCCACGTGCGCGGCCGCCTTCGGCGTCCAGCAGTCGGATTACCTGAACCCAGCTTTGAGCCTGAGCGGCCCCATCATCAAAGACAAGGTCTTCTGGTATGCGTCCGGACGCTACTTCAAAACGACCCAAGGCGATCGCATCAACCAGGTGGGCACGCCGCTGCCGGATCTCGTGACCGACGGCCATGAGATCTACGGCAAGATCACGGCCACGCCCAGCCCCCAGCACCTCCTCAACGTCAGCTTCCGCGATCGACCGGACCACACTAATGGCGACCTCAGCTCGACGCCCGCGTTTTACTCCCCCGCTGTTGCGAACACCGACGACAACGGCACCCGAGTCGCAACCGCGGCCTACACGTTCTTCACCACCAACCGCTCGAACCTCGAGCTCAAGTACCTCTACATGAAGGAGAAGAACGAGTCGACCCCGGTCACGAACCTCGGTTACCTGCCGACCTGGAACCCCACCAACCTGGCCGCCATGGGGCAATACACCGACCCCAACCAAGCGAACCTGAACGTCGGCGCTTACCAGTACGCCAACACCCAGGACTACCGGCGCCACGAGGTGCGGGGCACGTTCAGCCAGTTCTTCGACCTCGGGAAGACCAGCCATCAGCTCAAGGTCGGCGCGGGATTCGAGTTTGGGGAGGAAGAGCTGCTCCGCACGAGCAACGGCTGGGGCCAGCTCTCGAAGCTCACGGTCTCGGGCACGCCCATTATCCGGGCGCGCTACTACTTCACGCAGCCCGCGCAGCTTGGTCAGGGGCGGACTTGGTCCATCTTCGCCCAGGACAACGTGACCGCCAGCTCCCGCCTCACCCTAAACCTGGGCGTCCTCTTAAACCGGGACGAGTACGCACAGAACCTGCCGGGGAGCGGGGGCTGTCCGACCCCCATCAACACTATCGACCACCAGCCGGGAGGGGCGGCCGTCTTCGAGTCCAGCGGCGACCGCTGCACGTTCCTCCGCTTTGGCTTCGGCGACGAGGTGCAGCCGCGGTTGGGCCTCAACTTCAACGTCCGCGAGGGCAAAGGCGACAAGCTCTACGCCCACTTCGGTCGCTACTACAACATGGACCAGCAGTCGAGCGGGCGCTCCTTGGCCCCGCGCCGCATCTACCAGCGGGAGGCCCGCTTCAACGCCCTGACCGGGGCCCTCATCTCGGACCTGCCCCGCGCCTCCACGACCGGCAAGCTGATCGACAAGAACATCCAGCCGACCTACGACGACGAGTGGCTGGGCGGCTACGCCACTCCCATCGGCCCGGACTGGTCGCTCGACCTCTTCTACATGCACCGCAACACGAAGAACTTCATCGAGGACCTGCCCACGGCCCTGCCCGACAGCTCTCCCTACGCGGCCGCGAACCTGCCCTGCACCACTTTCGTGGCTTGCCAGACCGCGCAGGCCCAGCGCAAGTACCAGGCCTTCACGGTCGAGGTCCGGCGACGCCTCGCGAACAGCTGGAGCACCAACCTGAGCTACACCTACAGTAAGTTCGAAGGCAATTTCGACCTCGACTACTCGTCGGGCTCCGTGTTCAACACCTCCTCGTTCATCCAGGATGGGCCGGGCGTTTTCGTCCAGGACCCGTTCCGCTACGGGCCATTGAGCCAGGACCGGCCCCACCTCTTCAAGTTGTTCGTCAACTACGTTCCCACGAGCGCATTCAACCTGGGCGGCTACCTGCGGGTGCAGAGCGGGGCCCCCTGGAACGCCCGCGCCGCCGACTGGGAAGGCTGCGGCTGCAACTACCTCGAGCCCGCGGGGTCGCACCGCAACCCGACTTGGGCTAACCTGGACCTGCTCGCCTCTTATCGAATCAAGGTGTCCGGGCGCGCGGCGCTTCTATTTGAAGGCCGCCTCTTCAACGTCTTCAACAACCAGACCGTTACAACCGTCAACCAGACGAAGTTCACGGACCTCAACACCATCCTGCCTCCCGCTCCCCTGCCCGTCCTTTCCGCGCCCTACTTCGCTCCCTACAAGAGCCCCAACCCGCTCTTTGGGACGCCAACGACTTACGCGGTGCCGCGACAGTTTGTGCTCTCCGCCATGCTGAGCTTCTAGCGCTATTGAAGGACCGGGGGGGTCCGGCCGCGGGGACCCCCCGGCCTATCGCGAGGGCCGAGAGCAAGATACCGGCGTCCCGCGCTCCGGATTACCCGCTTGCGGGGGGATCCGCCGATCTACCGCTGGGCGTGGTCGAGCTCGGAGAGCAGACCGCGCGCCTGGGGATAGTCGGGCTGGAGGCGGAGCGCCTCCCGGGCGTGGGCGCGGGCGTCGGCGAGCCGCCCTTCTTGGGCCAGCACGACGGCCAGGTTGAGGTGGGCGCTGGCGCGGTCCGGATCGAGCCGGCACGCCTCTCCCAGTTCGGCCAGCGCGTCACTCCCATGACCCTGTAAGCCGAGGGCAAGGCCGAGGCGCTCGCGGGCTTCCGCCGAGCGCGGCGCCAGAGCCACCGCCTCCCTCAGGAACCTCTCCGCCAGCGGCGCATCTTCCAGATCCAAGGCCAGGCGGCCGAAAGCGAGGGCGCTCTCGCCGGCCTCGCTGGGACTCGCCTTCCCGAGGACCTCTCGGGCCGCCGCCGTCTCGCCGCGCTCGCGTAGGGCGGACGCCGTTCGATAGTAGAGACCGCCCCTCTCGGGATGGGTGCGCTCGGCCTTCGCGAGCAGGGCCCTCGCTTCCTCGGTGCGGCCCTGATCGACCAGGAACAGGATCATCTCCGTGCGCTCCTGGGAACGGCCGTCGTCGAGGCCGAGGTCCCAGTTCGCGAAGAGCGTCAGGGCCGAGAGCACAGCCAGGTGCCCTACGAGCGCCCGTGGCTGGCGTTCCCGAACCAGAGTGAGCAGGCTATCGACGACCGCTCCCGCGCCCACGCAGAGCGGGACCAGGAGGGGAAGCCGGTAGCGCGAGGATACGAAGAACGCGGCCACGGAAAGAGCGTAGATCGGCACGAAAGAGGCCCAGAGCGAGAAGCCGGGGACCCGTCGCCAAAGGGCGGCGACGCCCCAGAGTCCCAGCGGCACCAAGAGCCAGGGACCGACAACCAAGAAGCGCAGCAGTGTCGGCTCGTCTCCGCTGTAGTACGCATAGCTGTAGTTCAAGGACAAGTCGGTCGCGTTGAAGACGTAGGCGATCTTTCGGAAAAAAAGACCCAGGGCGGCGCCCGGACGCTCACGGATCCACGCCCAGGCCTGGGCGTAGAAGTAGGCGGACACCTCCGAGGCGCGCAGCCGCCGGCCAACGGCCTTCTCCGCCAGCAAGCGGGCGTCCTTCTCCTGCCCTTCGATCGAGGGCGTGATGCCCGGCACGCGGTGGTAGGTTCCGTCCGCCTCCGGGTTGTTGCCGATGTAGAAGTTCAGGCCGCCGTGGGAGGAGATGAGGACGAGGTCCCCGGCCACAACCGCGTTGCGCGCGGCGACGGGAGCGATAGCGAGCGCGAGGCCGCAGGCCAGGGCCAGCGCCTGCCGCCAGCCCCGTCCTCGGTTCCGCACGCCGAGCAACACGACGAGCGCCCCCGCGTAGGCAAGCGCGTTGGGCCGGTTGAGCGCGAGGGCCCCCAGAGCCAGGCCGGTGGCGGCGAAGTCCCGCCCCGACCCCGTGGAGAGGGCGCGGCTCAAGAGATAGAGCGCGAGCGCGGTCAGGAAGGGGTCGAGCGCCGATTGCAGGATGAGCACCTCGTTGAAGGTGAACACCCCCGTCCCCGCCGCCAGTATCCCCGCGATCCACGCCGCCCGCTCTCCCTGCCAGCGGCGGGTCGTCGCGCAGACGAGGCCGACCGCCAGCGCCCCGAGGGCGACTTGCACGGCCTTAGCGACCAGGAGGGAACCGCCGGAGACCGCGAAGACACACGCCAGGAAGTAGATGTAGAAGGGTGAGAGGTAGTAGACGTCCTTACCGAGTCCGAAGTCCCCCCCCACCACCTGTTCGGCCA
>DATMQU010000264.1:0-2349 GCA_035566715.1 Vicinamibacteria bacterium | reverse complement strand
CCTGAACCGGCTCGCCGTCCGCGGCGGCAAGAGATGAGGTGTGCCCTGAGCGCACCGGCTACGTTCGCGATCGAGGAGGTGGCGGCGGCGGTCCGCGGCGAGGTCCGGGGCCCGGCGGGAGTCTCCGGCACCGGCGTCTCCATCGACTCCCGCACGCTTGCGCGGGGAGAGCTCTTCTTCGCGATTGCCGGCCCCCGCTTCGACGGCCACGCGTTCCTGGCCGAGGCGGCGGGGCGGGGGGCGGCGGCGGCGGTGGTGGAGCGCACGGCGGAGGCTCCCTCCGGGCTCCCCCTCGTGCGCGTGGCCGACACCACCCGCGCTCTCTCCGACCTGGCCTCCCACGTGCGCCGGCTCGCCGACCTGCCGGTCGTGGCCATCACCGGCTCCATGGGAAAGACCACGACCAAGGACATGACGGCCGCCCTCCTCGCGACTCAGGGCCCCGTCCTCAAGACAGAGGGCAACCTGAACAACCAGTTCGGCCTGCCCCTGACCCTCTTCCGCCTGCGCCCCGAGCACACCGCGGCCGTGCTGGAGCTCGGGATGTCGGCTCCGGGCGAGCTCCGGGCGCTCTCCCTGGTCGCGCGCCCCGACATCGCGGTCCTCACCAACGTGGCCCCCGTCCACCTCGAGTTCTTCGCCTCCGTGGACGAGATCGCCCGGGCCAAGGCGGAGGTCTTCGCGGGCCTCGCCCCGGGGGGGCTCGCGGTCTTGAACGGCGACGATCCGCGGGTGCGCCGGGCGGGCGAGGAGTGGGGCGGGCGCGTGGTCTGGTTCGGCCGCGACCGCCGCCACGACGTGTCCGCGGAAAACGCGCGCGGCACCGCGTTCGGCACGCGCTTCGACCTCAAGGTGGGGGGCCAGACGGTGGAGGTGGCCCTCCCCCTGGCCGGCTTCCATTCCGTGATGAACTTCCTGGCCGCGGCCGCGGTGGCCCACGAGCGCGGGATCGAACCCACGGTCGTGGCGGAGGCGGCCACGCACCTCGTGGCCGCCCCCCACCGCGGGGAGATCCGCCGCCTCACGGGCGGGATCACCCTCCTGGACGACTCCTACAACTCGAACCCGGAGGCGCTGGAGGCCGCCTCTCAGGCTCTGGCTTCGGCGGGGCGGCGGCGGCGGGTCTTCATCCTGGGCGACATGCTGGAGCTCGGCCCGCGGGCCCCCGAGTTCCATCGCGAGGCGGGCGCGCGGCTGGCGGAGAGGACGGAGGTCCTGGCCGCGGTGGGCCCCCTCGCCCTCCACTTCCTGGAGGGGGCGAAGCGGGCGGGGATGGCGACGAGCGCCCTCCATGCCTTCCCGGACGCGGCCGCGGTCGCGGCCGCCCTCCCCGACCTCGTGCGGCCGGGGGACGCCGTGCTCGTGAAGGGCTCGCGCGGCGTCTCCCTGGAGTCGGTGGTGGAGGCCCTCCTGGCCCGCTACGGAGAGGTCCGTGGGTAATGCTCTTCCACCTGCTCTACGCCTTCCGCCACCAGGTCACTGCCCTGAACGTGATCCGCTACATCACGTTCCGCACCGCGGTGGCCAGCCTGACCGCGCTCTTCCTGGTCCTCGCCCTCGGGCCCTGGGCGATCGAGCGCCTGCGGAGGCTGCAGGTCGGACAGCCCATCCGCGAGGAGGGGCCGCAGGCCCACAAGGCCAAGGCGGGCACGCCCACCATGGGCGGCGTGCTCATCCTGTCCGGCATCCTCGTGCCGAGCCTCCTCTGGGGCGACCTCACCAACCGCAACGTGTGGATCCTGGTCCTGTCCACGCTGGCCTTCGGGGCCATCGGCTTCTGGGACGACTACGTCAAGATCGTGAAGAAGCAGAGCCTGGGCCTTTCCGCCCGCCGCAAACTCCAGGGGCAGATCGCGGTGGGCCTGGTCCTGGGGGTCGTGCTCTTCGTGCTCGCGCGCGTGGATCCCACCTCGTACTCGACGAGGGTGGTCTTCCCCTTCTTCAAGACCGTGATGCCCGACCTCTCCGCCTTCTACATCCTCTTCGCGGTCCTGGTGGTGGTGGCGGCCAGCAACTGCGTCAACCTCACGGACGGGCTGGACGGCCTGGCCATCGGCTCCACCCTGATCGCGGCCGCCGCCTTCACCGTCCTCGCCTACGTGACCGGCCACCGGGTGTTCTCGAGCTATCTGGACCTCCTCTACCAGCCGGGGGCGGGGGAGGTGACCGTCTTCTGCGGGGCCATGGTGGGGGCCTCCATGGGCTTCCTCTGGTGGAACTGCTATCCCGCCCAGGTCTTCATGGGCGACGTGGGCAGCCTCTCCTTGGGCGGGGCCCTGGGCACGGTGGCCATCCTGATCAAGCAGGAGCTCCTGCTCTTCTCGGTGGGCGGGCTCTTCGTCATCGAAG
>DATMQU010000263.1:0-7717 GCA_035566715.1 Vicinamibacteria bacterium | reverse complement strand
AGGTAGCGCTTGAGGAGCCCCATGAGGGTGGAGACCTCGGTCTTGGGACGCTTCCAGTTCTCCACCGAGAACGCGTAGAGGGTGAGGACCTGGAGTCCGAGGCGGGCCGACGTCTCGACCACGTCCCGCACGGAGGCGATCCCCGCCCGGTGCCCCTCCACTCGTCGCTTCCGGCGGAGCTTCGCCCAGCGCCCGTTTCCGTCCATGATGATGGCCACATGGCGGGGCAGGCGGGCGAAGTCGATTGACCGCAGGAGCGCCTGCTCCTCGGAGCCAGAGGGAACCACGTCCAGGAGATCCACCAGGGACATTTGGCTGTTGACCCGTTGGGGCCCCTATCTTAGCACCCCGCCCCCGGGCTCCGGGTACTCCACCCGGACCAGGGTGAGCCCGCAGGCGGGAGCGGGGGCCGGCCAGGCTCGCCGGTCGCGAGCGAGCAGTGCGCGGGCCAGGTCGTCCACGGAGGCGGCCCCCCGGCCCACCGCCACTAGGCCCCCGACCAGGCCGCGCACCATGCGGCGAAGAAAGCCGTCCGCTTCCACCACGTAGGTGAGGCTGTCCTCCTCCCAGCCCACCTCGGAGCGGGTCACCGTCCGCACGGTCGTGCGGACGGACCCCCCCGCGGAGGCGAGGGAGGCGAAGTCGCGCCGCCCGAGGTAGAGCGCGGCGGCCGCCTCGACGCGGGCCCGGTCCAGCCGGAAGGGGACGTGCGCGGCGAAACGCCGGCGGGAAGGGAGCTGCACGGGGCCGGTGTCGAGCACGTAGCGATACTGCTTGGACCGAGCGCTCCTGCGGGCGTGGAAGCCCTCGGGGGCGGGGGCGGCCTCGAGCACCCGGACGTCGGGGGGAAGGAGGCCGTTGAGCGCGCGCAGGAGATCGGGGGAGGCCATGCCGCGGGGAAGCTCGAAGGATGCCACCTGGCCCTGGGCATGGACGCCGGTGTCGGTGCGACCGGCGGCTACCACCGCCACCCGGCCGCCCCCCGCCAACCGGGCCAGCGCCTGCTCGACCACCCCCTGCACGGTGCGGACGGTACCCCCCCGGCCCTGCAACTGCCAGCCCTCGAAGTCGGTGCCGTCGTAGGCGAGGGTGATCCGGTATTGGGGCATGGCCGCCGGTCGGACGCGGGTTCAGCGCCGCGAGCCCGGCTTCTCCGGTCTTCCTCCCGCGGCGCAGAGCGGACACGTCTCGGGGGCATAGGTCGGGGCCTCCAGCGTCAGCAGGCTCGCTCGCGGCACCCCCAGGTCCGCGGCGCCGCCGCTGCGGTCGACCAGGCTCCCCGCCGCCACCACCCGCGCCCCCAGGTCGCGGACCGCGTCCATGACCTCCCGCGTGGAGCCGCCCGTCGTGATGACGTCCTCCACCACCACCACCGCCTCGCCCTTCCCGAGCGCGAAGCCGCGCCGCAGGGTCATCCTCCCCCCTTCCCGCTCCATGAAGAGGCCGCGCACGCCGAGCCCGCGGGCCACCTCGTGGGCCACCAGGATCCCGCCCAGGGCGGGGGCCACCACCGCACCCGGTGAGATGCCCCCGAGGAGCGGGCGCAGGCGCCCCGCCAGCTCCTGGCCCAGCCGCGTGGCCAGCGGGGGGTCCATGAGGATGAGCGCGCACTGCAGGTAGCGGGGGGAGTGGAGGCCGGAGGTGAGGAGAAAATGCCCCTCCTGGAGGGCTCCCCGCTCCTGGAAGATGCGGAGCAACTCGGCACTCATGGGGTGGTCGTCCTCGGCCCGGCGGATCCCGAGTTTGGGCGCCTCCGTGGCGGGCGTTTCTGGCCAGGCACTCTAGCCGCGTCGGATGCCGCGATCAAGCGGCTATACTGCCCAAGTGACCGAGTCGACGCCCCTTTCCGCGGTCGTGATCACGCAAGACGAGGAAGCCAGGCTGGCCGCGGCTCTCGAGAGCGTGCGCTTCTGCGACGAGGTGGTGGTGGTGGACTCCGGCTCCACGGATCGCACTCGCGAGATCGCGAAGGCGGCGGGGGCTCGGGTCCTCGTGAACTCGCCCTGGCCCGGCTTCGTGGCCCAGCGCAACGTGGCCGTGGAGGCGGCCCGCCACGACTGGGTATTGGCTCTGGACGCTGACGAGCGGGTGACCCCGGCTTTGCGCGAGGAGATCCTGGCGCTGCGCGCCCGCGGATTCGACCGCGCGGGCTACCGCATCCCCCGCGCCGCTTTCTACCTCGGCCGGTGGATCCGCGCCACCGACTGGTACCCTGATCCTCAGGTCCGCCTCTTCGACCGTACCCGCGGCCGCTGGGAGGGGGTCCTGGTCCACGAGTCGGTCAGCGTCCGGGGCCCCGTGGGTCGCCTCCGCTCCGACCTGGAGCACTACCCCTACGAGAACATCGGACACCACCTGCGCAAGATCGACCGCTACACCGAGCTGTGGGCGGCCCAGGCGTTCGCGGAGGGGCGCCGGACGGGGACCCTGGAAATGCTCGGGGCCGGCGCCTGGGCTTTCCTCCGCAATTATGTCTGGAAGCACGGGTTCACCCTGGGGGCCGCGGGCGTCACCGTCTCTACCCTGAACGCTTACTACACCTACGTGAAGCTGGCCAAGCTCCAAGAGCTGGCGCGGGGAGACGGGCGGGGTCGGCTTCCCGAATGAGGATCCTCCACGTCGACACCGCGTCCGGCTGGCGGGGGGGACAAAACCAGGTTCTTCTCACCGCCCGCGGGATGGCCGCCCGCGGTCATTCGGTGACCCTGGCCTGCCGCGCGGGCGGGCTTCTGGAGTCGAGAGCCCGCGCCGCGGGGCTCGCGGTCGCCGCCCTGCCCTTTCGCGGCGACCTCTGGCCCCCCGCCATCCTGGGCCTGGCGCGGATCCTGCGGCAGACGGGGGCGGAGGTCGCCCAGCTCCACGACGCGCACGCGGTGTCGAACGGCCTTCTCGCCGCCGCCCTGGCCGGGAAGAGCACCCTCATCGCCACCCGCCGCGTGGACTTCTGTCTGCCCGGATATCTCTCCCGCCGGAAGTACGCCGCCTGCCGGCGCGTCATCGTGGTCAGCCGCGCCATCGCCTCCATACTGGAGAGGCACGGCCTCCCCGCCGACCGCCTGCGCCTCGTCTATGAAGGGGTCCCGGACCGGGCGCCGCAGGCGGGCGGCCGCGCCGCGCTCGGGATTCCGGAGGGCGCCCCCGTCGTGGGCAACGTGGCCGCCCTGACCGACCACAAGGACCACGTCTCCCTGATCGAGGCGGCGGCGCGCGTCCGAGCCCGGATCCCCGACGCGTGGTTCGTGATCGTGGGAGACGGCGAGCGCCGGGAGCACCTCGAGGCCCTGGCCCGCGAGCGGGGTCTCGGCGGGCGCTGCCTCTTCACCGGTTTCCGCAACGACCTGGACCGCCTCCTGCCCGCCTTCACCGTTTTCTGCCTCTCCTCGCACTTGGAAGGACTCGGCACCAGCCTCCTCGACGCCATGGCCTTCGGCCTGCCCGTGGTGGCCACCGCCGCGGGGGGGATCCCGGAGGCGGTGGAGGACGGCCGGACGGGACGGGTGGTGCCGGTGCGTGACCCGGATGCCCTGGCCGCCGCTCTGGTCGAGGTCCTGACCGATCCCGAACGCCAGCGCAGCCTAGGGGCGGCAGGGCGGCTCCGGTTCCTCGAGCGTTTCACCGCCGACCGCATGGTGGAGGCGACGTTGCGCGTCTACGAGGAGGCCGGGTGAAGGTCCGCGCCATCCTGAACCCGCGGGCGGGCGTCGACGCCGGACGCGCCCTGGAGACGCTCCGGCGGGGCCGGCCCGCCTGGCCCGACCTCACCGTCCGCCTGACCGAGGGCCCGCGCAACGCCCGGGAGTTGGCCCGCGAGGCGGTGGCGGAGGGGACCGACCTCCTGCTGGTGGCGGGGGGAGACGGCACCGTCAACGAGGCGGCCCAGGGACTGATCGGGTCGGAGACGATGCTGGGCGTGGTCCCGGTGGGCTCGGGGAATGGCCTGGCCCGCTCCCTGGGCATCCCCCTTCGCCCGGGGCAGGCCCTGCGCGCCCTGGAGACCGGCGTGCCCCGGCGCATGGATGTCGGCCTCGTCAATGGGGAGCCCTTCCTCAATTTGGCGGGGGCCGGCTTCGACGCCGCGGTGGGGAGGGCCTTCCAGCACAACGGGAACGACGGGGGCCGGCGGGGCGTCATGACCTATCTGCGGCTGGGGCTGGCCGGTGCCTTCTCCTACCCGCCCGTGCACGTCATCCTGGAGGCGGGCGGGGAGCGGATCGAGACGCGGATCTTGGTCGTCGCGTTCGCGAACGGAGCCCAATATGGAGCGGGCGCGGTGATCGCGCCGCGCGCACGGCTCGACGACGGCCAGCTCGAAGTGGTGCTCTTGGAGGAGGCCTCCCCTCTGGAGATCGTCCTCAACATGCCGCGGCTCTTCCTGGGGAGCATCGAGGGCTTCTCGCGCTACCGCCGGGTGACGGCCCCCTCCGCCATCCTGACCGCGGCCACGCCCATCGAGCACCACCGCGACGGCGAGCCGGAGCCGGGGACCGGCCGCCTGGAGGTGGGGCTGCTCCCGCGCGCCCTCCGCGTGCTCGTCCCGCGGGCCACCGCGGAGGACCCGAAGGGGCCGTTCACCGGCTGACGCAGGTGAAGTCGCGCATCACCCCCTCCCGATCAAAGTAGAGGAAGTAGACCATGTCGCCGGCGGCGAAGACCCGCGTCTGGGGCCACTGCCGCCCCTTCTCCAGGATCTCCCGGCTCTTGAGCCCCCCCCGCTCCAAGGCCACTTGGCGGACCTCCCTCTCACCCCGGGGCGCGGCGAGCAGGGGGCTGCCCTCGTTCTCCAGCCCCTGGACCACTTGATCGAGCCGGGGGGCCCGCGCCAAAAGACGCTGCAGGCGGCCCTGGTGCTGGGCGAAGCGCCGGGTGTCGAACCCCCAGCTCCCCAAGAGGAGGGCGGAGTAGCAGGCGAGGAGGGTGGCGGCCAGGCTGCCCGCAACCATGGCCAGCCGCTTCATGCCCGGCCCGTCACCTCAGCGCGGGCACGCCGCTTCCGCTCGCGCCAAGAGACCTCGTAGCTCTTCGCGGGCCGCGGGGGGGACGCCCAGCAAGGGAGAGCGCACGGCGCCGCCCCGCCGGCCCGCGAGGTCCATGGCCATCTTCAGGCCCGCGATCCCGTGGGTGCTGGTGACGGCCACGGCCAGGGGCGTGAGCGCTTCCTGCAGGCGGCGCGCTTCCGCGTGGTCGCCCGCCTGGAAGGCGGCGTAGAGGGCGGCCGCGGGGCCGGGAGCGCAGTCGGCCACGGCCAAGATCCCCGCCGCCGCGCCCACGCAAAGGGCGGGATACATGACCGGCGCGGAGCCGCAGATGACCGAGAACGACGGCGGCACGGAGGCGACGATCCGGCCGATCAGGCCCAGGTCACCCGCGGACTCCTTCATCCCCACGATGCGGGGATGGGCGGCGAGGGCCCCCGCCAGGCCGGGGGGCCAGGCGAGGCCGGTGAAGGAAGGGATCGAGTAGAGGTAGATGGGCACGGGCGATGCATCCGCCACCGTCTCGAAGTGCCGCTGCAGCGCGTCCGCCGTCATCCTCGACTTGTAGTAGTGGGGGGTGACGACGAGGGCGGCGTCGGCGCCCTCGTCGGCGGCCTTGCGGGTGAACGCGATGGTGGCGCGTGTGCTTTCCAGGCCGGTCCCCACGAGGAGAAGCCGCCTTCCCGCCCGCTGGCGGGCGGCACGGATGAGGGCGAGCTTCTCGCCCTCCTCCAGGAAGACCGCCTCGCCGTTCGAGCCCAGGACGACGTAACCCCCCAGGTCCTCGTCGGCGTAGGACTCCAGGTTGGCCTCGAAGGACGCGAGATCGAGGTCACCGTCCGCACGGAAGGGGGTGACCAGAGGGGGGACGATGCCCTTTAGGCGAGGTTCCGCGGGGGGACCGGGGGCCGCGGGGGCGGGCACGCTCAGGCGGCCGGGGTCTTCTTGGCGAGCGCGCCCGCCACCTTGCCCAGGAGCTTCACGTCGTGGGCGGTGAAGGCATCCCGGAAGTCGCTCCAGCACTCGAGGATGGCCCAGAGCCCGGCTTCCGTCCGGACCGGCGCCACCATGGCGCTTCCCGTGGCCAGTCCCACGCTCGCCCAAGCCGGCACCGCGCTCAGATCCGGGACTACCGTGGGTCCTTGGCCCTGCGCGGCCTCCGCGAGGGGCCCACCCCCCGACCAGACCCGCTCCGGCCCCTGGGGACGATCGAGGGACGTGTGGACCGCAAGGTCCTCGCCGTCTGCCACATAGGCGGTGATCGCGGAGTAGCGCGCGAACCGCCTCTTCATGATCTCCACCGCCTGGCGGAGCCCGTCCTCGAAGGAGGATGCCTTCTTGACCGCCTCCTCGACCTCACGGAGCACCTGCTCGCGCCGGAGGGCGGATCTGCGGGCCAGGTCGGTCTTCCACGGCTTCTCTTCCTCACGCGTCGACGTCATGTTCACCTCGGATTATCTCCTTCCTCGCGACGGTCGGAGTCAAACCGAGCCCTCTCGCCGTCCAACCGCTCGTGTGCCCCTCTCCACCCGTGGAGAGAACGGCCCTCCCCCGGCGGGTCTTAGGGGACACGGCATTGACCTGCTCCCGTGGGGGCCGGACCCCGGCCGCCTCCCGCCCGCGCCCAGGGACGCTGCCCGTGCCGGCAAGGGCGCGACCTTCCCCGGAAGGCTCATCGCGGGAGGGAACCGCGACATCCAAAGCCCGCGGATTATAGCACCGTTGGAGCGCCTGACCGAACGCGGGCCCTTGGACCTAGGCCTCGCCCAGGAAGCGGGCTCCGATGCGAGAGACGGCCTGCCCCTCGAAGTGCTCGACCCGGCACACCACCGCCCGGGCCCGATAGAGGGAACGGTTCCCGAAGTGCTTGCGCAAGGGAGGGGGGAGCTGGATGAGCAGCAGGAGGCGGGATCCCACGACGAGCTTCTGCAGGCTCTCGAAGCAGACCCCGCCACCGCTGATGTTGAGGGTCCGGGTGGACTCCTCGAAGCTGGCCCCGCGCGTGTCCTGCCCCTTCACCTCCACCCGCAGGTGCAGGGCGACCCGTTTCTCTCGATCCTGCAGCGCGCTCATGGCTGGGCCTTCTCCAAGGAACCCCCGGGATCGTAGGGCGGGGAGCCGGGGGTGTCAACGGTCGCGGTCACGGCCCGACCTCTCGCGGACGAGGTCAGCCAAACGAGCGTCGTCGGGGGCCACCAGGGCCAGCTCGGCGAGGGCGCGGCGGGCCTCGTCCGGAGGCCGGCCGGGGGCGGCGCGGGCGAGGAGGGCGACGATGCGCGCCTCCGCCTCGGGGTCCCGGGGAGGCTCCGGCGGGGCCCCCCCCAACAGCCTCCGGCCCGCACCCCACAGCAACTCCGCCGCCTCCCCGCAGTCGGGATCGACAGCCAGCGCCTCGCCCATCTCCGCCACCGCCTGCCTCCAGTGACCGGCCTCGAAGTGCCCCCGCCCGCGGGTGAGGTGATCCCGCACCCGGCCCCGCCCCTCCTCGCTCAAGGGGAGAACCGCCACGGGCAGGGCGGACCGGGACCTTGAGCGCCGGAGGGCGCCGTGGATCCGCTGCACCTCCCGGCCCGCCTCCTCCATGCTCGGGTACCGGCGGTCGGGGTCCTTGGCTAGCATGCGGTGGACAAGGAGGGCCAAGCGCGCGGGCAGCTCGGGATTCAGGGTCAGGACGGCTTCTGGCTCCTCGGAGAGGATCTGGTAGAGAACGCTGTGGAGGGTCTTCCCCTTGAACGGCTTCTGGA
>DATMQU010000262.1:0-3683 GCA_035566715.1 Vicinamibacteria bacterium | reverse complement strand
CTTCAACGGCCCCCACTCTTTGTTCGTGGACACCCTCCGCTCCCTGCGCAGCCTGGGGCTGGCCCATCTCCTCGGCCACCAGCTTCGGGAGGAACAGGACGAGAGCGTGAGCCTGCTGGAGCGGCTCGTCCAGCACGCCCGCACCACCGCCGAGTTCGGGGTCTACTTCGGCCGCGGGCGCGACCGCTTTGACGTGCGGGGCAGGGTGGCCCACGAGAGCCTTTTCAACCCCGCCAACGGGACCTACCGCGGCCCGAGCACCCAGCAGGGCTACTCCCCTTTCAGCACCTGGACGCGGGGCCTGGCCTGGGCGATGCTCGGCTTCGCGGAGGAGCTCGAGTTCCTGGCCACCCTGGCCGACGAGGCACTCGCTTCCTTGGGTGGGCGCTCCCCGATCGAGGGGTTGATGCTGGACGCGGCACGCGCCACCAGCGATTTTTACGTGGAGACCGCGGCCGCCGCGGACGGGGTCCCCTACTGGGATACGGGGGCGCCCGGCCTCCTCGCCCTTCCCGAGTGGGGCAGCCGCCCCGCCGACCCCTTCAACGACCACGAGCCCGTGGATAGCTCGGCCGCGGTGATTGCCGCTCAGGGCCTGCTCCGTCTGGGGCGGTACCTGGCCCGCAGAGGGGAGGACGGCACGCGCTACGAGCAAGCCGGCCTGCGGACGCTCGACGCTCTTTTCGACCCGAGCGGTCCCTATCTGAGCGCGGACCCCGGGCACCAGGGACTCCTGCTCCACTCCGTCTACCATTGGCCCAACGCCTGGGACCATGTCCCGCCCCCGGCGCGCACACCGCGCGGTGAGTCGAGCCAATGGGGCGACTACCACGCTCGGGAGGCGGCTCTCTACGTGCAGCGGCTCGCGGGCAAGGGCCCCTACCTCGCCTTTTTCGGACCTCCCTGAGGCGCCGACCATGGCTTTGAAGAAGAGCGAGCGACCCACACGGAAGAAGGGCCGGGCCCCCGATCGGGTCGCCCTGGTCACGGGGGGCACGCGCGGGATCGGCCTGGGCATCGCCCGCGCATTGGCCAGCGAGGGCTGGAACCTGGCCCTTTGCGGCGTGCGCCCGGAATCGTCGGTGCGGGAGGTCCTGAAGGAGTTGCGCGGTCCGGGAGTCGATGTTCTCTACTGCGCCGCCGATCTGGCCCAGACGGGGGAGAGGACGCGGCTCGTGGAGGCCGTGGTCCACCGCTACGGCGGGCTCGACGCCCTCGTGAACAACGCCGGCCGGGCGCCGCGCGTGCGGGCCGACATCCTTGAGGCCAGCGAGGAGAGCTTCGAGGAGGTCCTCCGCACAAACCTCCAGGCCCCCTACTTCCTGACCCAGCAGGTGGCAAGGCTGATGTTCGAGCGGAAACGCGAGCGCCCCTCTGCCCGCCCTGCGGTCGTCTTCGTGACTTCGGTCTCCGGGGAGATGGCGTCCACGAACCGGGGGGAGTATTGCGTGAGCAAGGCCGGCCTCACGATGGCGGCACGCCTCTTCGCCGCTCGCTTGGCCGAGCACGGCATAGCCGTTTACGAGGTTCGGCCGGGGATCGTGGCCACCGACATGACCGCACCCGTGCGGGAGGCGTATGACCGACTCATTGCGGAGGGCCTGGTTCCTGAGCGCCGCTGGGGGCGTCCTGAGGATGTGGGCCGCGTGGTCGCCGCCCTTCTGCGTGGGGATCTTCCGTATGCCACGGGCGCCGTCATTCCCGTGGACGGCGGCTTGTCCATTCCCCGGCTGTGAAGTGCACCCGGGACTTTACTCAGACGACGCCTTTCCACGCCGGTCGAGCTAGGTCGGTAGGATAGAGAAATGAGGAAAGAATACGCCTTTTCCGCGGCGCACCGGGGGCCCATCTTGAAGCCATTGCCTGGCAAGACGCGAATCACGATTGGGATTGACGACCACATCTTGAGGTGGTTCCGTCGACGGGTGCATGCGGCTGGTGGGGGCAACTACCAGACAGCCATAAACGCAGCCCTCCGCGAGTACGTTGTTAGAGCGCGAGGACGCAGATGAGATCACTGGCGCTGGTCGTCGCCATCTTCATCATGCTCATCGGGGTAGCGGGCGTCCTCGCTCCCGATAGCTTCATGACGTTGGCGCGGTACGCGGTTACGCCCATCGGACTCTATGTAATCGCTGCGGTTCGAGTCGGCATCGGGCTGGTGCTCATCCTTGCCGCAGCAATCTCTCGTGCCTCTAAGACCCTGCGTGCTCTTGGAGCCGTAGCCCTCGTTGCGGGACTCACGACGCCATTCCTCGGGGCGGAGCGCGCACGAGCGATTCTGGACTGGCAGTTAAGCCAGGGCACCATTTTGCTGCGTGTCGGGGCCGGGCTGGCGTTGGCTATTGGCGGTTTCATCGCGTTTGCCGTTGCGGCTGGCCGTCGCGAACCTCGAACGGGAGCCGCCGGCTGAGCCCATTCTCGTTGGTGGAGTTCGGGAGCGTCATTCGCGGCTCAGCGCAGGAGGGAGGCGCTACCGTAGGAACCCTCACGGGCTGAGAGTGGTGTCGAAAGAGCAAAGCAACACGGGAGTCGAGGGGAAACGAGCTCATCCGTGGGCTCGTCCCCTTGCGCTCACGGCGGCGGCGGTCTTCTGCATATCGGCCGTGTTTCCGGTGTGCGCCGGCCTTTCGCGCAATACGGCGCTCTTCCCAAAATGGTGGGGGATTCTCGACGTCGTGGTGGCCTTTGTTCTTGCCGCTCTCACGATCGTGATCGCCGCCCTCGCCGAGGGGAAGGTGGGCAGGCGCGCTCAAGACGCCACTTACCGCGTTTATCGGGTTCTGTCGCACGGGATCCTAGTCTTGATCGTGGTGTTCTTTCTGTTCGGCGATCGAATCGTCTGGATTAACTGTCTCCCCGGCTTCGCATGGCGGACATGGGCGCTCATCTACGGCCTGCCCGCCTGGTTTACGGCGTTGCGGGGCAGTGGAGCCGAGGAGGGGGACGGGACGCGCCGCCCTACAGACGGAGCACACTGACCCAGCGTGCGCAGGCCCCGACCAGGAGCGAGTTCGGGCGCCGTGGTCGATGTCGCCCGGGGGAGAGCGACCCTCACCACCCCTGACGATCACGAAGGCCGGTGATGTGTGAGGTGTGGTGAATGCCATGCCAAGCGTAGAGCTGAATCGCCTTGTCGATCGTCATGAGGCCTCGCTGGGGATGGCTGAAGGCGCGGCCAAACTCTGGCCCGGAGAGAGACGCCAGGAGAATCGTCCAGCGCTCATGGAGCGCTGCCAGGAGCCGAACCGAGACTCCCACGGGGGCGTCTCGCCCGTCCGCGGTTTCCGCCCAGAGGGTCTCCTCGTAGGTCTTGATCGGAGGCAAGTCCTCGGTGAGCGCGAGCTTGAACCGCACGAAGCCGTTCATGTGGGCGTCGGCGAGGTGATGGACCAACTGTCGGGGAGTCCAGCCGCCCTCTCGATAGGGGGTCCCCAGCTGCCTATCGTCGAGCCCGCTCAGGGCAGCCGCGAGGCCCGCCGGCACCTCCGCCATCTGCTGAAGCCAGCGCGCGCGTTTGGACGCTGTGACCTCGGGGTCGAGCCCAAAGTCACCGACTGGATAGCGGACCCTGTCGGGATGGTCAACGAACGGACTTGGCATGCCTGCCTCTTCTTGGTTGCTCCCTAAGGAGTAATACGCATACCGGTGCTGGCTGACCATCTGGATCTTGTGGTCGAATT
>DATMQU010000261.1:0-7868 GCA_035566715.1 Vicinamibacteria bacterium | reverse complement strand
CCCTCCGCGAAGATGAGCTGGACCACCTCCCGGTCGGAGAGGACCTCGTCCGCTCTGATCAGGCCCCGCGCCACCGCCTTGTCCCGGACCTGGCCGACATCGATGCCCGCCCCGTCGTCCATAATGGTTATGACGACCTGGTTGGACTCCTGGGCGGCGGAGAGGAGGATGGTTCCGGTGGCGGTCTTGCCCTTGGCCACCCGCCGCTGCGGGGTCTCGATCCCGTGGTCCACGCTGTTCCGGATCATGTGAACCAGGGGCTCCCCGACCTCGTCAATGATGGCCTTGTCCACCCGGGTCTCCTCGCCCTCCAGGATCAGCTCGATCTCCTTTCCCTGCTGGCGGGCCAGGTCCCGGATCAGGCGGGGAAAGCGCTCGAAGACGTGGCGCATGGGCAGCATGCGGATGTCCATGATCGTCTCCTGGAGCTGGGCGCTCACCCCCGCGATCTGGTGGACCGTGTCCAAAAGGCTCCGGCTCACCTCCTGGCCGGGCAGGAGGGAGGCCGCCTCCTTGCCCACCTCCTGGAGCTTGGTGCGGTACACCACCAGCTCCCCCACCAGGTTCAGCAGGTGGTCGAGCTGGGCAAAGTCCACCCTCACCATGTTGGAGCGGGTGGCCACGTGCTGGGTGTCCACCGCGGCCCGGCGGGCGGCGGGAGCGGCGGCGGGAGCGACGGGCTCTGCGCTCAGGAGGGCTTCGAGGGCGGCCTGCTCCGCGGAGAGGTCGCGCACCTCCCGCGCCTGCCGGCAGGCCTTCTCCACCGCGTCCCGCAGCGCGCTCGCCCCCGCGAAGAGCCGGTCGAAGAGGACGGGGGACAGGTCGAGCTGCCCGTCGCGCATTCGCCCCAGGACGTCCTCCAGGCGGTGCACGTAGTCCTTGATCCCCCCGAAGCCCAGCATTCCGCTGTTGCCCTTCAGGGTGTGCAGGGGGCCGAGCAGGCCGGTCATGGTCTCCGGGTCCAGCCCCTCCCGCTCCAGGCCGAGCAGGCCCCGGTCCAGGGCCTCCAGATGCCCGCGCGCATCTTCGAGGAAGATGTTCAGAAGCTCGGCGGAGACCTGGAAGTCCCCCACAGAGCCTCCTACTCCGCCGTGATCTTCTCGATGAGGCCGTGCAGCTCTGAAGCCTGGAAGGGTTTCTTGACGTAGCCCTTGGCCCCCATCTTGAGGCCGCGGATGGTGTCCTCTTCCTTGCCTTCGGTCGAGATGATGATGATGGGGATCGCCTGGTAGGCGGGCTCCTTCTGGACGCGCTGCAGGAACTCGAGGCCGTTCATGACCGGCATGTTGATGTCCAGGAGGATGAGGTCGATCCCCTCCTCCTGGGCCAGCTTGTCGAGGGCCTCGAGCCCGTTCATGGCGCTGACGAGCCGGCAATTCTTGTAGCGGGAGAGGAAGAGCTTGTACATCTGGTGGATGAGCGCGGAGTCGTCGACCGCCAGGATCTTCCTGAGCATCGTCCACTCCTCCCGCGCCCCACCGTTCCGGGGCGCCGGCCGCACCGGTACACGGTTTCTACCACCGAAGCCTCCGACGTTCAACTACGCGCACCAAGCGTTTACCAGCTGGGCGCTTCGCGATATAGTGCCGAAGGACTGTGGCCCCGAGCGAACACATGTATGTCGGGCTGGACGTGGGGGGGACGTTCCTCAAGGGGGCCCGGATCGACGGCACGGGACGGGTGGAGACCCGGATCCACGAGCCGGTCGCCCAGGACACCGCAGAGAAGCTTCTCGAGCAGATGACGAAGGCGGTGGAGCGGCTGGGAGGGGGAGCCCCGATTCGCGCGGTGGGGGTGGGCCTGCCCGGAATCGTAGACCATTCCACCTCGCGGGTGCGGGGGGTCCCCAACCTGCCCGCCCTCTCCCAGCTCGAGGGGACGCCGCTGGGAGAGGAGTTGGCGAAGCGCACGGGCCGGCCGGCCTTCATCGAGAACGACGCCAACGCCGCCGGCCTGGCCGAGGCTTGGCTGGGGGCGGGGAGGGACGCGGCCAGCCTCCTCTTGGTGACCCTGGGCACGGGCGTGGGGGGAGCGGTGATCATCCGGGGCCGCCTCTGGACCGGCCGCAGCGGGTACTCGGGCGAGATCGGCCACATGCAGCTCGATCCGGGTGGGGTGCCCTGCGGCTGCGGCTCGCGGGGGTGCCTCGAGACCATCGTGGGGAGCCGTGGCTGGGCCCGCCGGGCGGAGGAGAAGCTGCGCTCCCGGAGCTCCACCCTGGCCGGGAACCCCTTGGAGCCCGCCGCCATCGTGGAGGCGGCGCGGGGGGGCGACGCCGTGGCCCTCGAGGTCGTGGAGGAGACGGCCCGGGCCCTCGGCCAAGCCCTGGGCGGCGCCCTCAACCTCCTCAACGTAGAGCGCGTGGTCGTGGGGGGCGGGGTCGCCGCGGCTGGGCCCTTCCTGCTGGACCGGGTCGTGGAGCAGACGCGCGGCCGCTGCTGGCCCAAGGTCTTCGCGGACTGCTCCTTCCGGCTCGCGGAGCTGGCCGGCGACGCGGGGGTGGTGGGGGCGGCCCGCGTGGCCATGGTCGGCCTGAACGGGCTGGGACTCTAGTGTTCGAGTCAAAGGAGCGCCTCGCCTCCGAGATCGGGGGCCTGCTCCAGTCGATCCGCCACTTGGCGGGCGGTCCTTACGCCTGCCTGCTCGAGCCCAAAGGGATCGTCTTCGAGAACGCCGATCCCGACGCCGGCCCCTGGGTCCTGCGCCGCTTCCTGGAGCAGCGCAGCGCGGCCCTCTTCCGCATCCCCCCCTCCCTGGCCTCCGGGGAGCCCATGGAGGACATCTTCGCGGCCTGGACGCCGCGCGAAGGGGCGGGGGACGACGAGTTCTTCCTGGCTTTCATGAACGGCCGCATCGTGCTGGTGGTGGCCTGCCCCGAGGCGGAGCCCCTGCAGGAGGGGGCGCGGAAGCTCATCAAGGCCCTGGCCGACCGCCTCGTCCGCTACAACGCGGCCTGGCGCCTGGACGAGAAGGGCCGGGGCCTCTTCTTTGGCGGCGTCAAGCTGGACCTGGTCGTGGTGGGGCGGGCGGAGGGCTGAGGCGCGAATGACCGATCTCGCCCGCATCCGGAATTTCTCCATCATCGCCCACATCGACCACGGCAAGACCACCCTCTCCGACCGCCTGATGGAGCGGACGGGGGCCCTCACCTCGCGGGAGATGACCGAGCAGTTCCTGGACTCCATGGACCTGGAGCGCGAGCGGGGCATCACCATCAAGCAACACTCGGTGCGCCTGGACTACAAGGCCAAAGACGGGAACGACTACGTGCTGAACCTGGTGGACACCCCCGGGCACGTGGACTTCTCCTACGAGGTGAGCCGCAGTCTGGCCGCCTGCCAGGGCGCGCTCCTGGTGGTGGACGCGAGCCAGGGGGTCGAGGCCCAGACCCTGGCCAACGCGCATCTGGCCGTGGACGCCGGTCTCGAGATCATCCCCGTTCTCAACAAGATCGATCTGCCGGGGGCGGAGCCGGAGCGGGCCCGGGAGCAGATCGAGAACATCATCGGCATCGACGCCTCCCACGCCATCCTGGCTTCGGCCAAGCAAGGGATCGGGATCGACGAGATCCTGGAGGCCATCGTGAGCCGCGTCCCGCCCCCCAAGGGCAAGCCCGAGGAGCCCTTGCGGGCCCTCGTGTTCGACTCCTGGTTCGACCAGTACCGGGGGGTGGTGATCCTGGTCTACGTCGTGGACGGGCACCTCGCTCCGGGCATGAAGGTCGTACTGATGGCCTCGGGTGGCGCTTACGAGGTGGAGCAGCTTGGCGTGTTCACGCCCAAGCCGCTCCCCGTGGACGGCCTGGCCGCGGGCGAAGTGGGCTTTGTGGTGGCGGGGATCAAGAAGATCTCCGACACCAAGATCGGCGACACCCTGACCGAGGAGAGGCGGCCGGCCGCGGAGCCGCTCCCCGGCTTCAAGGAGGTGAAGCCGATGGTCTTCGCGGGCCTCTACCCGGTGGACGCCGACCAGTACGCGGAGCTGCGGGACGCCCTCGAGAAGCTGCGCCTGAACGACTCCTCCTTTTTCTACGAGCCCGAGACCTCGACCGCCCTCGGTTTCGGCTTCCGCTGCGGCTTTCTGGGCCTGCTCCACATGGAGATTGTCGAGGAGCGGCTGGAGCGGGAGTTCAACCTCGAGCTCATCGTCACCGCCCCTTCCGTCCGCTACCGGGTCCTCCGCTCGAACGGGGAGATCCTGGAGATCGACTCCCCGGCCAAGCTGCCCGATCCCGGATCCATCACGGCGATCGAGGAGCCCATCATCACCGCCACCATCCTCACCGGGGACGCGTACGTGGGGCCCATCCTGAAGCTCTGCGAGGAGAAGCGCGGCGTCCAGAAGGGGTTAGAGTACGTCACCCCCACCCGGGTCATGATCACCTACGAGCTCCCCTTGAACGAGATCCTGCTCGACTTTTACGACCGCCTGAAGTCGGCCTCCCGGGGCTACGCATCCCTCGACTACCAGTTCACCGGCTACTGGACCTCGCCCCTGGTCAAGCTGGACGTGCTCGTGAACGGGGAGCCGGTGGACGCCCTTTCCCTGATCGTCCACAAGGAGATGGCCTACGGGCGGGGCAAGAGCCTGGTGGAGAAGATGCGGGCCATGATCCCCCGCCAGATGTTCGAGGTGGCCATCCAGGCCGCCATTGGCTCGCGGGTCATCGCGCGGGAGACGGTCAAGGCCCTGCGCAAGAACGTCCTCGCCAAGTGCTACGGGGGGGACATCACCCGCAAGCGCAAGCTCTTGGAGAAGCAGAAGGAGGGCAAGAAGCGCATGAAGCGCGTGGGCCGGGTGGACATCCCCCAGGAGGCCTTCCTGGCCGTGTTGCGCGTCGATTGAGCGGTTTCGGCTAGAATATCCACGCAATGGCCGAGAAGGAAGCGTCCGCCAAGAAATCGGTGCCCCGCGAGTACCTGGAGTCGGTGGTGGTAGCCGTCATCCTGGCCCTCTTCATCCGCACCTTTGCCGTGCAGGCCTTCAAGATCCCCACCGGCTCCATGGAGAAAAACCTCTTGATCGGGGACCACTTGCTCGTCAACAAGCTCGTCTACTCTCCCTCCCGGGGGCCCTGGGAGTCCTTCCTCCTGGGCAAGAAGGAGGTGCAGCGGGGGCACGTGGTGGTCTTCAAGTTCCCCGAGGACCCGACCCGCGACTTCATCAAGCGCGTGATCGGCCTGCCCGGGGAGAAGATCGAGATCCGGGACAAGAAGGTCTACATCGACGACCGGCCCCTGGACGAGCCCTACGTGCACTTCCTCCAGCCCCCCCTCCGCCGCGACGACCCCGAGTACGGGCTCAGGGGGGAGGACGGGCGCGACAACTTCGGTCCGAAAGTGGTCCCCCCCGGGGAGCTCTTCGTGATGGGGGACAACCGCGACAACAGCCGGGACAGCCGCTTCTGGGGATTTCTGCCCCGGGACCAGGTCAAGGGCCGGGCCCTCCTCGTCTACTGGTCTTACGAAGCCTCCCGCGAGGAATTCCATCGCACCGGGCTTTGGGAATGGGTGAGCGACACCCTCCTTGCGATCTGGAAGACGCGCGGGAACCGCTTCTTCCACCTGATCCGCTGACGGCCGCGTCGTGGCCCGAGAGGACTGACATGGACACGAGAAACGAAAGAGGCGACGGGAAGCTGGGGAGCTTTGTCTCCCTGGCCCTCATCGTGGCCTTCGCCTACGCCGCCTGGAACGTGGGCCCCGTCTATATCGATCACTACGGGTTCACGGACAAGGTCAACGAGATCGCGCGCACCCCCCGCTACAAGGCCCCCACCGACGACCGGATCATGGACCTCCTCATGAAGGAGGTGCGCGAGCGGCGGCTCTACGACTATATCCGGCAGCAGAACTTCAAGATCAGCACCACGGAGACGAGCCGCCAGATCACGATCCGATACGAGCGGACGGTGGAGGTGCTCCCCGGCTGGAAGCACACCTTCCAGTTCACGTTCACGGCCGACCAGCCGCTCGTCTGATTCGAGGGGGGGGGCGGCGGGGGGGAGACGCGCCGACCGCGCCCGCACCATGCCGGGCCGGCTCCCCGGATAGGGCGGGCGACCTCCTTCACATCCTTCCCAGGATCTGCTTGGCGATCACCATCAGCTGCATGTTGGTGGTCCCCTCGTAGATCTGGCCCACCTTCTGGTCGCGGAAATACTTCTCCACCGGGTACTCGCGCGTGAACCCGTAGCCGCCGTAGACCTCGATGACCTTGGAGGTGACCTCCTCGGCGGTGCGGGAGGCGAACAGCTTGGCCATGGCCGCCTCCTTCACGAAGGGGGCGCCCCGGTCCCGCAGACGGGCGGCGTTGTAGGTGAGGAGGCGGGCGGCCTCGATCTGGGTGGCGAGGTCGGCGAGCTGGAACTGCACGGCCTGGAACTCGGCGATGGGCTTGCCGAACTGCCGGCGCTCCTGGGCGTACTTCAGCCCGTGCTCGAAGGAGCCCTGGGCGACCCCCACCATCTGGGCCCCGATGCCGATTCGGCCCTCGTTCAGGGTCTCGATCGCGATCCGGTAGCCCTTGCCCGGCTCCCCCAGCAGGTTCTGCTTCGGCACCCGGCAGCCCTCCAGGATCAACTCGCAGGTGGAGGAGGCGCGGATGCCCAGCTTGTCCTCTTTCTTGCCCACCGCGAAGCCGGGAAAGGAGCGCTCCACGAGGAAGCTGGTGATCCCCTTGTAGCCCTGGGCGGGGTCCAGGGTGGCCATCACGATGAAGAGCTCCGCCTCCGCGGCATTGGTGATCCAGAGCTTGCGCCCGGTCAGCTCGTAGTGATCGCCCTTGTCCCAGGCCCGGCAGGCGAGGCCGAAGGCGTCGGAGCCGGAGCCGGCCTCGGAGAGCGCGTAGGCCCCCACCCACTTGGAGGCCAGGCGCGGGAAATAGCGGGCCTTCTGGTCCTCCGTCCCCCAGCGCAGGAGGGCGTTGTTCACGAGGGTGTTCTGGACGTCCACGAGCACGGCCAGGGAGGCGTCGACCCGGGCCAGCTCCTCCACGACCAGGATGGACATGAAGAAGGTCGCGCCCGCGCCCCCGTGGGGCTCGGGGACCTCGATCCCCATGATCCCGAGGTCGAAGCAGGCGTCGATGAGCTCGCGGGGGATCTGCGCCTCCCGGTCCATCCGGGAGACCAGGGGTCGGACCTTCTCCTCCGCAAACTGGCGGACCTGGTCCCGGAACATCGCCTCGTCTTCGGAGAGGTCGGTGAGGGGAAGACCGCGGGGAGCGGTCACGGTCTCGGACATGAAATCACCTCGTAGCCGGTGCTCTATGCTACCCCCGAGGGCCGCGCCAGGGGAAAGCGGGAGAAGTACCTTGACACGGGCCGGGGGGCGCGTATCATTCCGATTGTCATGTTGCTGCCCCCTGCCGAGCGACCCGCGGCCCGCGTGAGGCGAGGCCCGTGTGTCCGGCGGGTGGCCGCGGTCTAGTTCGCTCGAAACGACGAACCGACCTTGAGACCCGCTGGAGCCGCTGCTCCAGTGGGTTTTTTCTTTTGCGGGGGGCGAAGCCGGCGGTCGGTAGGGTCGGGGGACGGGAGGTCTGGGGATGGACGTGGGCGTCTTTGGGGCTACGGGCTACAGCGGGCGGGAGCTCGTGCGCCTCCTGGCCGCGCATCCCCAAGCCAAGGTCCGCTTCACGACCGGCTCCGGCGACGGCCACCTTGCCCACGAGGCGGGCCTGGAACGCGAAGCCGGCGCCTACTTTCTGGCCCTCCCCCACGAGGTGGCGGCGAGCTTTGCCGCCCGGCTCCAGAAGGCCCGGCCCGGGGCCGTGGTCGTGGACCTCTCCGGCGCTCTGCGCCTGCGCACGGCCGCGTCCTACCGAACCTGGTACGGCCACGAGCATCCCGTCCCCGACCTTCTCGG
>DATMQU010000260.1:0-6133 GCA_035566715.1 Vicinamibacteria bacterium | reverse complement strand
CTTCGGCCTGAACCTCTTCCTCTCTTCCTCCCGCTTCAACAAACCCCTGACCGAGGTCACCAAGAACGCCTTCCCCTTCCTGGTGATCATGGGCTTGGCTGTTCTTCTGATCACCTACGTGCCCAGCATGTCGGAGGGTCTCGTGAAACTCCTCGGCTCCCACCGCGCTCTTTAGACGACGACGCGGCTAGGGGCCGATCTTCTCCGGGGAGATCTCGCGGAGGGCATCGACCAGGGCCTTCCCCGCGGGGGGGATGGCCTGGCCCGGGGTGAAAAGGAGAGCTTTCGGGCTCACCGCGTCGCCGTAGACGCGCTCGTTGCCGTCTTTGTCTTGCTTGATGACGGCACCATCGATCGCGATTCCCGCGAAGAGCCCCCGGCTGCGGGAGTAGGTGAGTATCTCCGCGTGCATTTGGATGTCGGTGGCGGCCTCCGCGTTCCGGCCCTTCGGCCCCGCGGCCACGGAAGCGTCCGCTCCGAGGGTGAACTGGCTCTGCAGGAGGTGCTCCATCCCCTTGCGGTTCATGACCAAGAAGACGAGGTCCACGGCCTCCCCCCCGATCTGGAGCCCGAAGTTACCCCCCCCGATGCTGACCATGAGGGGAGGGCCCCACGGGCCGCTCCCGCCCGTCCGGCAAACGGCCGCTCCCTTGCCGAATCGGCCCCCGAAACCGAGGGCAAACTTCTTGGCGCTGGGGATCACGATCACGCACTCCGCCTTGGCCAGGAGGTCGCGGGGAATGCCTTCGGGCATGTCCAAGACCTCGCGCAGCACCTCGCGGCAGGCGTCGAGCCGGTTCGTCTCCTTGACCTGGGCGGCCAAGGGCGGGGCGGCGAGGAGGGCGAGGGCGACTATCTTCTTCTTCATATCGCCAGTTTAGACTGAAATCGGGGCTCCGCCGCTGGGAGAAGTCCCACCACCCGTGGCATACTGTCGCCCTCTCAGAGGATAAGGAGATTCCATGCCCCGGATCGTCCGTTGCGGCCTCATCCAGGCCAGGAACGTGAAAGGTCCCGAGGCCGGCCTGCCGGCCATCAAGAAGGCCATGATCGAGAAGCACCTGAAGCTCATTGACCAGGCGGCCCGCCAGAAGGTCAAGATCCTCTGCCTCCAGGAGCTCTTCTATGGCCCCTACTTTTGTGCGGAGCAGGAGACGCGCTGGTACGACCTGACGGAGCGGGTGCCCGACGGGCCGACGGTGGGCCTGATGCGAAGGGTGGCCCGGAAGCATCGGATGGTACTGGTCGTGCCCGTCTACGAGGAGGAGGCGGCGGGGATCTACTACAACACCGCGGCCGTGATCGATGCGGATGGCAAGTACCTGGGCAAATATCGCAAGACCCACATCCCCCACTGCAAGCCCGGCTTCTGGGAGAAGTTTTACTTCCGACCCGGCAACCTGGGCTACCCGGTCTTCGAGACCGCCTACGCCAAGGTCGGCGTCTACATCTGCTACGACCGCCACTTTCCGGAGGGGGCGCGCGCGCTGGGCTTGAACGGGGCGGAGATTGTCTTGAACCCGTCGGCCACGGTGGCCGGTCTCTCGGAGTATCTGTGGGAGCTGGAGCAGCCCGCCCACGCCGTGGCCAACGGCTACTTCGTGGGGGCCATCAACCGCGTGGGTCTCGAGGCCCCCTGGAAGATGGGGGAGTTCTACGGCAAGAGCTATTTCTGCGATCCGCGGGGGAAGATCCTGGCCCAGGGGCCGCGGGACAAGGACGCGGTGGTGGTCGCAGACTTGAATCTGGACATGATCGACGAGGTGCGCGCGGTCTGGCAGTTCTTCCGCGACCGCCGGCCGGACGCCTACGGGCCGCTGGTGGCTCCGTGAGCGCTCCCGCCAAGGCGGTGGCGGTCCGTCCCTACCGCAACTTCATCGCTGGGGAGTGGGTGGAGTCCGCCTCCGGCAAGACCACCCTCAACTGGAACCCCGCCGACACCCGTGACGTCTTGGGGCTCGTGCCCATGTCCAACGCGGAGGAGACGCGGCGGGCGGTGGCGGCGGCCCGCGCCGCCTTCCCGGCCTGGCGGGACACCCCCGCCCCCGTCCGCGGGAGCATCCTCTACCGGGCCTGGGCCCTCATGGAAAAGGAGAAGGAGGACCTGGCGCGCCGGCTCACCCGCGAGGAGGGCAAGACGGTCAAGGAGTCGCTGGGGGAGATCCAGCGCACGATCAACATCCTGGAGTTCATCGCCGGCGAGGGACGGCGCCCGGGCGGCCACACCGTACCCTCGGAGCTGCCCAAGAACTTCTGCTACACCGTCCGCCAGCCCCTGGGCGTCGTGGCCTGCATCACGCCCTGGAATTTTCCGGTGGCGATCCCCTGCTGGAAGATCGCGCCCGCCCTGGTGGCCGGCAACACCATCGTTTTCAAGCCGGCCAGCCTGACCCCCGACACCGCCACCGCGGTGGTCTCGATTTTCGAGCGGGCGGGCGTTCCCCCCGGTGTCCTCAACATGGTCTTGGGCTCGGGAGGCACGGTGGGCAACGCGCTCCTGGACCACGAGGATGTGCGCGCGGTCTCGTTCACGGGGAGCAACGAGGTGGGGGCCGAGATCTACGCCCGCGGGGCCAAGCGCATGATCCGCGTTCAGTGCGAGATGGGCGGGAAGAACCCAGTGGTGGTCCTCGAGGACGCCGATCTGGACCTGGCCGTGGAGTCCACCGCTCAGGGCGCTTTCGCCTCCACCGGCCAGCGGTGCACCGCCACCTCGCGCCTCATCGTGGAGGAGAAGATCGCGGACGCCTTCGTGCAGCGCCTGGCCGCCCGGGCGGGCAAGGTCCGCATCGGCAACGGGGCCCAGGAAGGCATCGACATGGGCCCGGCCGTGGACCAGGCCCAGTTGGACACCGACCTCCGGTACATCGACGTGGGAAGGGCGGAGGGCGCGACCCTGGTCTGCGGGGGGCGCCGCCTCTCGAGCGGCCCCCACGAGCACGGATACTTCCTGGAGCCCGCCGTCTTCGACCATGTGAAGCCCACCATGCGCGTTGCCCAGGAGGAGATCTTCGGCCCCGTGATCAGCGTGATCCGCGTGGGCTCCTTCGAAGAGGCCCTGGAGGCGGCCAACGCCGTGCGCTATGGGCTTTCCGCCGCCATCTTCACCCAGGATGCGGGCCGGATCTTCCGTTTCGTGGACGGAATCGAGGCCGGCATCGTGCACGTGAACAGCGGCACGCCCGGTGGAGAGGCCCAGCTTCCCTTCGGGGGCATGAAGGCCACGGGGGTGGGGCCTCGGGAGCAGGGCACGACAGCCCTCGAGTTCTTCACCGAGGTGAAGACCGTCTACGTGGACTACACGGGGCAGGCGCGCAAGGGCAGCCTTTACTAGGAGCACGTCTCAGCGAACCAATTTCAGGGGCCGCGGGGGCGAACGCCGCTCTCCCCGAGGGAGGGGAGGGGGCGGGGCGCGGCGAGTTCCCTCCCCTCGATGACCTAGGGAGCGACCAATGGACAGCAAAGAGATCATTGAGAAGTACCGAAAGCTCCTCTACGGCCTCAGCACGTACTACAAGGAGCCGCTTCCCTTCGTCAGGGGCGAGGGAAAGTGGCTCTGGGATGCGGAGGGAAAGAAGTACCTGGACTTCTTCGGGGGCATCGTCACCGTGAGCCTGGGCCACTGCGAGCCCCGCGTGGTGGCGGCGATCTCGAAGCAGGTCCGGACTCTGCAGCACGTCTCTACCCTCTTTCCCACCGTTCCCATCGTGGAGCTGGCGGAGACCCTGGCCGATCTCTTCCCGGGGCCCAAGCCCGCCAAGGTCTTCTTCACCAACAGCGGGACGGAGGCCATCGAGACCGCGATCCTGACCGCCCGCGTCCACACCCAGCGCACCGAGGTCATCGGCCTGCGCCACGGCTACCACGGACGGTCGATGCTCTCGATGTCCCTCACCGCCCACGCCGGCTGGCGCCTGGGCGGCGTCCACGACCCCTCCATCCGCCACGCCGTCGCCCCCTACTGCTACCGCTGCCCGCTCAAGCTCAGCTACCCGGAGTGCGGGGTGGCCTGCGCGGAGGATGTGGCCGACGTCATCCGCACCACGACCTCGGGGCGCCCCGCCGCCTTCATCGCGGAGCCCATCCTGGGGGTGGGGGGCTTCATCACCCCTCCCAAGGAGTACCCGGGTATCGTGGCGGAGATCGTGCGCAAGCACGAGGGCCTCTACATTGCGGACGAGGTCCAGACGGGCTGGGGGCGGACGGGCGGCAAGTGGTTCGGGATCGAGCAATACGGTGTCAAGCCCGACATCATCGTGGCCGCCAAGAGTCTGGCCAACGGTCACCCCATCGGGGCCACGGTGGCCCGGGCGGACGTAGCGGACTCCTTCAAGGGCCTGACCATCGCGACTTTCGGAGGCAACCCCGTGACCATGGTCGCGGCTAAGGCGGTGGTGGACGCGATCGCCAGCGACCGCCTGCTGGACAACGCGACCACCGTCGGGGGCCACCTCCGCTCGCGCCTGGAGAAGCTCCAGGAAAAGCACGCGTTGGTGGGCGAGGTGCGGGGCATGGGCCTGATGCAGGGAGTAGAACTGGTCAAGGACCGGAAGAGCAAGGAGCCGGCCCCCCAGGCCACGGCGGCGGTGATGGAGGCGGCCAAGGACCGCGGGCTCATCATCGGCAAGGGCGGGCTCTACGGCAATGTCCTCCGCATCTCCCCTGCCCTCAACGTGAGCGCGGCGGACGCCGACCAGGCCGCCGACATCCTGGACCAGGCCCTGGCCACAGCGGCCACGGCCTAGCCGGACGGGCCCGGTCACTCCCAGGCCCCCTGTCTCGAGGGTCGTCGTCTCTCCTGGCTTAGAACTTCAGCTCGATCCGCAGGACATGGCCTTCTGTCTGCCCCACGTTCTCTACGGTGTGAGTGACGGCCTCACTCCACTGGAACGTTCCCGCCTTGCGATGGCGGACTTCACCCGGGCCGCCGTCGGGGGTCACTCTGACGTCCCAGTCGGTGAAGTAGACGCTCATGCCGTGGGGATGTCGGTGGCGAGGCTCCACCTTTCCGGGCGGAACGTGGACGTCCAGAACCCGCACGAACTTGTTCTCGAGCGCCAGCTTGTGCGTGTCGGCGGCGGCACGGATGGGGTCGAGAGGATCCTCTTGCCCCTGCGAGAACGCCCTCGCGGCTAGTGCCGCTCCGGCCAGCACGACGGCCCCGGCTACCGACATTTTCTTCTTCATGACCACCTCCTTGGTCGGCGCTTGGTCCTTAGTCTCCCCGTCGGGGTCCCGGGCGCACAGATTACAGAAGATCGTGGGGAGGGGGCAGCCGAATCCGACGCGGACCTCCTCACGCCCGCTCTGGGCCCTCGGCCAGAGTCCGCACCGCCCGCCGCAGCCGGCGGTGCCGGTCGAAGCGGGCGACGAACTCGCTCTCACGGCGCCCGCCCTTCGCCCGCACCACCTCCACGGCCGCCCGCTTATCGGCCGGACGCCAGCCCTCGAGACCGGGCAGGACGGCCAGCAGCGGACCCCATCGCTCCCAGGCCAGGCGCTCCCCCGCCGAAAAACTGGCCCGCGAACGAAGGCCGAGGCGTTCCGCCGCCTCCTCCGCACAGACCCGCGCCGCCTCTTCGCGGTCGGAGCCGAAGCGCCGCGCCAAGTAGCGGGTGATCCGGAGGCCCACGTTGGCCAGGGGGAGCAGACCGAGGACGTCCCGGCGTGTCGGGCCGACCGTGAAGTACACGTTCTCCGTGGACAGCCTCTCCAGGGTGGCCCGGGGCGAGCGATGCGCGGGATCCCTCTTCATGCGTCGCAGCTCTTGACGCATGAGGCGCAGGGTGGCCCGGTGCCGCGGCCGAAAGCCCAGCTTTTGGTAAAACCACCAGGCTCCCGAGAGCAGCGCCTCTTCGTTCTCATGCCCGAGCTGGAAGGGTACGATCGTGAACGAGTCCGCACCGAAGAGGCGCCCCAACATGGCCAGGACACGCCCGTAGACGAGGCTCGCCTCCTGACCCCGGTAGGTGTCGAAGACGTTGTAGGCCACCTCCGCGGAGCCGAAGAGGGCGCTCGCCAGCACGTAGCCGATGGGCACTCCATTCTTCAGGGTGAGGAAGCCGTAGACCGCCTCCAGGAGCAGCCTCCGCTCGGCTATGGCCCCAAAGCCGGCAAACTGGAGCCCCTGGCC
>DATMQU010000259.1:0-3960 GCA_035566715.1 Vicinamibacteria bacterium | reverse complement strand
AGCCCGCCGAGGACACACCCCTGCCCCCGCGGAGCGCGTGAGGCCCGCGCTCGAGACCGACGGCCCCAATTCAAACAAAGGACAGGAGCCGCCCCACCACCCCGGGGGCGGCCCCCATCGCTCACTCGGAGCTCGGGCGAAGCCTCAACGACCACGCGCTGCGACCGTGGGTGGCGGCGTAGAGCTTCCGGGCGCTCGGGACAATGGTGAGCCCTGCGACCTCCACGTTTGGCATTCCCGGCGCCGCCTGCGTCCAAGAGGTTGCGCCCCCGTCGAGCAGGAGCACGCCGAAATCGGAGGCCGCGTACAGGTCTCCCGTCGCGTCGTCGCGCACGATGCCAGTTATCGGGAGGTCGCCAAGGTCGTAGCTCCGGTCCCGCCAGGTCGCGGTTCCCGAGCTGGGTTTATACGTGACCTCAAACACGTGGCCGGGCGTGCTCGGAGTCGAGGCGTTGAACCCGTCGAAGGAGATCCAAGCGCGGTTGGAGTTGGCAGCCTCGATGTAGATTCCCGTCACGTAGCGACCGGGAGAACTCGCGAGGTCGATGCGGGCGAAGCTCACCGCCGAGGCCGGCTCCGCATCCGCGTTCTTGGAAACGAAGACACGGCCCGTCGACGTCGCCGCCCAGAGGGTTGACGTGTCCCCCTGCGCCCGCACCACCGCGGCGACATCGCCGCCCGCGAGGGTCCCAAACGAGGCTGAGGTCAGCCGCCCTGCCTTCGAGGGATCGCCCAGCGGCTGCCAGTCGCCGCACGCCACGGTGAAGTCGCCGGTCCACTCATTGCAGTGGGCTCGCAACTCGTCGATCGTCATCGTGCCGAGGCCATGTGTCTTCGTCCGCCACACGTGGGCCGTTCCCGTGAACATCGTGCCGCTCACCGCGGGATCGGCAATGATCGGCGTATAGAATTCGGAGGCCTCGCCGTTGAAGAGCGGGTCGCCAATCCAGTTCCAGTCCGCGATCGCACCGTCGCTGAAATTCACGTCCTGGCCCTGCCCGGCGAAGGTGTGGAAGCGGAAGTGCCGGTCCGCGGAGTCGAACCCGGACTGACCGCCATCGCCGACCATCGTCTGCGACCACGTGACGCGGTTCCCGTCCGTCTGCCACGTTCCGTTGTCTTGCGTGCCGCCCAGGATGTTGTCGACATCGAACCGGCTATACGAGAGGCTCTGGAACTGCAGGGTCGATAACCCCTTGTTCAGGCTCTCGATCAGCGTCGGCACGCGCGAGAGAAGCTGCTGACAGCGCCCGAGGGAGGGCCCGCTCAGCCCACGCCCGAGGCAATTGGAGGAGACATCGGCGAACTGGCCGCTCGAGCGGACGATCCCGCCGTCCCCCGACTCGAAGAACTGAAACGGATCGTTGGGATTGACCACGAGGAAGTGTTGGTCGGGATGGATGCCGTTCGGGTGTATGGGATCCGTGGCGTCCATCGTCATGTCCGTGAACGACACCCCCGCGTCCGTCGAGAGGACCACACCCCGTCCGTTGGAGATGCCCCCCGTCTCGCCGTACTGGTACGAGCCCCCGAGGTAGACCATGTCCGGATGGCCGCGCGGCGTGACCACGAAGTTGTCGTACCAGCACTGGCCACCACAATAGTCAAAAGAGCCGTATCCGGGAGTGGCGGGGTCCGGGCTTGTCAGACTGGTAAAGCTGGGTACCCCCGCGGCGACGTCGTCGCTCCGGAAAAGCTGGGAAAATGGGGCCCCGCTCGCGCCCTCCGCTACGTACATGCGGGTCTTGCCGCTGGGCAGCGTTGTGACGGCAACCTCCGGGCGCGTGGTGGTGGCCGCCATGTTCAGCGAGGCTTTGATCTGCGTCCAGGTCGTCCCTCCATCGTTCGACCTCCAGACCCCGCGGGCATACGAGCCCGCATAGACAATGTTCGGGTTGGAGGGATCGAGGAGCACCCGCCGGACTCCGCGCGGTGAACAGGGAGTGCCGTTGGTGGCCTCCGTGGCGTCGCCCGTGCAACCGGCGGTGGTGGCGGCGCCGTTGTGAATGAAGGTCCAGTTCTGACCGCCGTCCGTAGACTTATAGAGGCCCCATTTAGCCGCACCAGGGATGATGGAGACCGCCCCGCCGCAGCAGGATGACGAAACCCCGCGGATGGCGCGTGTAGAGGCAGCGTAGATGGTGTCCGGGTCCCCCGGCTTGACCGCGATTGTGCCGACCCCTCGATTACCGAAGACCGACTGCCCGATCGGGCCCGTCCAGCTCTCGCCGCCATCTGCCGACTTGTAGAGGCCGACTCCGGCCTCGCAGCCGCTGCCACAGGCATTCGCCTCCCCGGTGCCGACCCAGAGTGTCATCCCGCGCGGGTCGTTGGGGTCGAGAGCGATGGAGCCTATGGAATTGATCTCAAACGGAGTGGACAGATATTCCCAATCCGGATGGTGCTCCAGCGCATCCTTCGTGCGCCAAATCCCGCCGCCGGCGGGCCCCGCATACAGCGTGCAATGCCCCGGCACGCAGTCACCAGCGAGCGCTAGCGAGGTCGTCCTCCCTCCCGCCACATACTCATTCGGGACGTAGAGGGAGCTCGTGCGCAGCGCGAAGAAGGGATACACCGCCTCGCTGGGGCCGATCATCGCCCACGCTCCTCGGCGGGACTCGCCCCTCGGGAAGCCCTTGGACCGGTGGAACCCGTGAGACCACCGAGCGTTGTCGATCCGTTCCGTCGGGATGTCCGTATCCGGGAAGGCACGCTGAAGGAAGGCCGCCTCCGCCGCTGAGCCGGGGCCTTCTGGTGACTCGCCGCCGTTTGCCGGCAGTGCCTTCAACCTCTCCAGGTGGCGGGCGAGCGCTGCGGGCATGCCGTTTGCGAGAACGAGCCCGCGGGGCCTGTAGGACGAAGAGGCCGATCTTGTGGTCAGGATCGTCACGAGCGTCCCCGCTCCGACGAGCGTAGCGAGGGCCGCCCAGAGCATAAAGGGCATATGTTTATGTGGCATTGGTCTCATCCTTTTCTCTCAAAATACCCCTCCAAAGACAGAGTCCGCTCCTGCCTTGAGTGGTTCTTGCCAAGACGCAGCCGGGCTGGGAGGGCCAGACCATCCGAGGTAACTCCGGAGGAGAAGCCCGCAGGCTACCGCCTCCAACTTTAGAAAGTCAAGACTTTGGACGGTCTCGCCGGGGGTGGCTTGAGAGCAGGCAGATTCTAGGAGGGGGGGGCCATGTGCAGGAGGGGCCAGAGCTGAGCGACCCACACGAGCGACACCTTACGATTGATACCTAGCCAGCTCATTCCCCCCCACTCTCCAACTATTTTTCGCCCCAAGTCCGCGCCCCCCAGATGCTTGACACAGTTCGCGGGACTGGGCATCATTTTGTTCGACCTTCGTGCGGCTGTCCTCTTTTTGGGAGGCCAGGTGATGGCCAAACACTGCACTCGGTTGGTGTCCCTGACGTTGGCGACGCTCCTCACCTTGTCGCAACCCGGAGTCTGCCTCGCCGGCACCATTCCCTCGAAGGCTACCGACTCTCCGGGCGCGTCTTCCCGCCAAGCCGACATCACGCAGCTGCGGGACGCGGTCGCCCGCAGCGAGGTCGGCAAGGCCCTGTCCGCGCGAGGCCTGCTTCCCAACGACGTCGAGAAGCGCCTGGCCCAGCTTTCCGACGACGATCTGCGCTCGCTCGCCTCCCACCTGAATCAGATCCAGGCCGCCGGTGACGTGCCCCACTACATTTGGGTGCTCCTCGCGGTCGCCATCGTGGTCTGGATTCTGGTGACCCTGTTCTGAGACGGCCCCTCGTCGGGGTCTTTCTCCTCGGGACGCTCTGCGGCTGTGTGACTCTCCCTCCGCGTTCGCGGTTGCCCAGCCCAGAGGCTCAAGTACTGGACCAAGTTCCGATTCGGGCTTTCGAGGCCGATCGCTGCGGTCCCGGCAGCCTCTCCCTGGTGCTCAACTCGTACGGCGACATGGTCTCGGAGGCCCAGCTGGGGGCCGACCTG
>DATMQU010000258.1:0-3033 GCA_035566715.1 Vicinamibacteria bacterium | reverse complement strand
TTGGGGTCGACCCGATAAAGATCGTCCACCGCGGGCGCACGGAGGGCGCTGTAGACGATCACGTCGCCCTGGGACGACCAGTCGACCCCCGACACCTGCTGGGAGGCGGGTACGATCTCCGCCTCCGCGGACTGCTGGAGGTCGATGTAGACAAGCGCCGTGCCCGGGGTGGAGGTCTTGACCCGGCGCACCTCCGTCCGCCGCCGGTCGGAGGCGATGGCGGCCTCGATCGTGTCGCACGCGGCGCTGTCGTTGCAAAAGGTCAAGCGCGTGACCCCCGACCCGTCGGCGTTGGCCGCGAAGAGCTCACGCCCGGAGCCGGACTGGGTCGCCCAGGCTGCGCTCGTGAAGAGCAGGGCGGCGGCGGAGGGGACAGCCACCGTGTGTCCCTGGCCGCCGAAGGGGCTCGGATAGTCGTGGTGGCAGGCTCCCGCCAGGGCGAGCGCGAGCAAGGCGGGGCGGAGCGGGCGGGAGCGCATCAGGCGCGAGCCTAGTCCCGGCCCCGCGGGCAAGTCAAGGTGGCGTATCGAAGCCATTCAGGATGCAAACGGCGGCGAACGGACTGGCCTTCAAGAGGTCAGACGCGCTACCGGCCGATCAGAAGGCCGGCCGCGATTCCAAGGGCGCTTTGCCGGTCCCCACGACGGAAAGTGACCTCGTATCCTGGCTCGACGTACCACCCCACGTTCTTTCGCGGCCAGACCATGAGATCGGCAACCGCGGCCAGGCCCCCAAAGGTCCCGCCCCGCTGCCCCCCGCGGCGGACGATCTGAGGTCCGACGCCGACCATGAACTCGATCTGGCTCGACACTCGCCAGGGTCTCTTGAAGAGAACGTCGAACGTGAGTTCGGCACCCCCGTCGGCGTGGAGCACGGTGAGACCGCATTCCAGCTCGAGCCAGTGCTCTATAGCGGTGACCTCAAGCGCAAACGTGCCCCCCAGGTGAAGCCTCTCTCGGGGCGACCAATCCCCCGCGGGTCCCAGCTCAAGGACGAGGGCATGGCCAGCCTCTTCCGGCGTGGGCTCGGCGGCACGACGATCATCGGTGTTGGCGTTGGTGGCCAAACCGAGGACCACAGCTAGGAGCAGGGGCCCCCGGCCCAGCTCAATAAACGCAGCCGATTGGCTCATTCGATCTCCTCCTCCGCCGACAGCACGGGCGGCGTACGAGCGAAAACGACCTCGTGTCGTGGGTGTTAGGCGACCGGGCGCGGAGGGCGGTGGAGAGCGGCCGTGAGGAGCAGCTTGGGCAGGTGGGTTATGAGATCGGGAATTGAATCCGTCGCTTTAGGGTCGGCCGCAAGCCGCGTCTCCGGTGACATCAGCAGGCCCGAACAGAAGGGGCAGTTGGCCACGGGAGCATCGCTTTGGTGCGTCGGCAACCCGAGGGTTCCACATCCGTCGGGGCAACACATCGGATCGCCCGCCGCGCTGAACAGGAACAAAAGGGCGAGAAGAGTGCCGAGTGATCGGCGCACGGTTCGGAGTATAGAACGAGTGCCTCCAGCGCGCGCACGGGGCCCGGCGCCGGTCACACTCTGTGGCGGCTTGACGGGGTGAGGTCGGGAGGAGCTGGGGGTGAGCGTGCTATACTCCCCGTTCTTTCCGGCCGCGCGCGGCCACGCCGGCGCCCGCAGGCCGCGAGGGCCAGCCGATGTCTCAGGAGGTCGTGATCCTGGGGGGCGCGCGTACGCCCTTCACCGAGTACGTGGGGGCGTTCAAGGACGTCTCCGCCCTCGAGCTGGGCGGTCACGCCGCGGCCGCGGCCCTGGAGCGGAGCGGCGTGGCGGCCGCCGCCGTCGACCACGTGGTGATGGGCAACGCCCTCCAGACGTCGGGCGACGCCATCTACGGAGCGCGCCACGTGGGCCTGTTGGCGGGTGTGCCCGTGGAGACCCCCGCCCTCACCGTGAACCGGCTGTGCGGCTCCGGGATCCAGTCCGTGGTCTCCGCCGCGCAGATGATCCTCCTGGGGGAGGCGCGTCTGGCCCTGGCCGGGGGCATGGAGAACATGACCCAGGCTCCGCACGTGATACGGGGCGCCCGCGCCGGCCTCCGCCTCGGGGAGGGCAAGCTCGAGGACAGCTTGATGGTCGCGCTTCTCGATACCCGCTGCGGCCTCTACATGGCGGAGACCTCAGACAAGCTGGCCCGCCAGCACGGGATCGACCGCGAGGCCATGGACGGCTATGCCCTGCGGAGCCAGAAGGCGGCCGCGGCGGCGGCGGAGAGCGGGGTCTTCCGGGAGGAGATCGTGGCCGTCGAGGTTCGGGAGGGCAAGAAGGCGCGGCGGGTGGAGGCCGACGACCACCCGCGGCCCTCGACCACGCTCGAGGGACTGGCCGCGCTCAAGCCGGCCTTCGGCAAGGACGGCTACGTGACGGCGGGGAACGCGAGCGGGATCGTGGACGGAGCGGCCGCCCTCGTGATAGCGAGCCGGGAGGAAGCGGAGCGCCGGGGCCGCAGACCCCTCGCCCGCATCGTGTCCTGGGGAGTGGCGGGGGTGCCCCCGGAGATCATGGGCATCGGGCCCGTGCCCGCCTCCCGCCGGGCCCTGGAAGCGGCCGGGCTGTCCCTTCGGGACATCGACCTCGTGGAGGTCAACGAGGCCTTCGCCGGCCAGTACCTGGCGGTGGAGAAGGAGCTGGGCCTCGAGCGCGCGAGGACCAACGTGAACGGAGGGGCGATCGCCCTCGGGCACCCGCTGGGGGCCACGGGGACGCGGCTTCTCCTGACCCTGGCCCTGGAGCTGAAACGGCGGAAGGCGAGGTACGGTCTGGCCACCGCCTGCATCGGCGGCGGACAGGGCATCGCCATGATCATCCAGACCGAGCCGTGAGCGACCGCCCTCCCTCGCCCTGCGAGCGAAAACGACAATGGAGATAAAAACCGTCGGCGTGGTCGGCTGCGGCCTCATGGGCGCGGGCATCGCGCAGGTCTGCGCGGAGGCCGGGTTCAGGGTGATCGTGCGCGAGGTCTCGGAGGAGCTTCTCCGAAAGGGCTTGGGCCGGATCGAGTCTTTCCTGAAAAAG
>DATMQU010000257.1:0-6740 GCA_035566715.1 Vicinamibacteria bacterium | reverse complement strand
GGTAGCGAAAGAGCAGCCCGCCGTACGCACCTCCCAACCCGGGATGGGCCAGGATGAGGCCCCCGAACCCTGAAAGGTCGAGGCTGGCCGGCTTTCCCGGGGTGAGATCGTGGGGAGACCAACCGTAGTCCATCCATCCGTCCGCCAGCCCCTTGGCGGAGTCGAAGATAGGCTCCGCCACGGGGAGCCGCGCGTCGGGGCCGAGATCGTTGGGAGTGCCTTCAGCGGCGAGCCGCTCGGCATTGCGGCGCTCGCGCCGGGCGCGGCGCGCATCTGAAACCAGCACCTTCGCCTTATGGACGACGCGGCGCGCGACACCGGTCACCACGAGGAGGGTACCGAAACCGAAACCGACTCCTATCAGGAGGACGGCAGCCTTCGCCCACCCTCGACGACGCATCACGCGGCTCGTTGGCTCGGGGCGGCTTGCACCCCGGTCACCGACCGCCGTCGCCGAGCCGGGGGACGGCACGAAGCGGTTCGCCACGAGCCGACCGGACCGGGCCAGTCCTCCGTTGGATCGGGCATCAGGTGCTGTAAGCCAGGAAGCATCTCAGCGTCAACGCGGAGGAGGAGACTGTCTTTCATCGTAAGGGACGAGGGTTGGGTTGTCCAGAGGGAATCAGACGAGGTGGAGCGTACGAATGCGAGGTCGCAATTTGAGAACCAAGCCCTCAACGGCCTGACGGTGGCGTTCGCAATTCGGGGCGGGATAGGGCCATCGGGCTCGCGGTGGACTCTTTCCGCGAGAGGTACGGAGCTAAAGGAAGAGGATAAGCCCGGCGGCCGGTTGCAAACCAAGATCCTGCCCATGCCTCTCGTGACTACATGAGCCGGGCTGAGCCCGAGCCCCGAGAGCCGCTCCTCGGGGGCAAGCAGGCAGTAGTGCTCCCCGCTCCTCCACCCCCGCTCGAGATCAGGGAGCGAAAGGAGGAGGCGCGGCGCATCCGGGTAGCGGAGCCCGTCCTGCAGCGTGGGCGCCGAGCCTTCAACGACTTGCAACGGCAGCGGCTGATAGAAGTTCATGGAGTTGGCGGTCTCGTAGTCTCCGTCCACGACGAGGTGATCTCCCAGGCGGCAGATCTTCCCGGCTGCCAGCCCGAAGCGCTTCGAGGACACGACTTCCTCGCAGATGCCTAGGCTCTGGTGGGCCAGATATCCGAAAGCGAGCATCCCGCAGGAGAGGGCTAGGATCGAGCGGACTCCCTCCCCGCGCGCCGCGAACCACCACGCTCCGATCAGCGCCAGGCCGAGGAGACCGGCCGTGGCCGCCGCGGGCGTCAGGAGCTGGGCCAGGACCGGTCCGGGCAGGCCAAGGAGAGGCCCGAAGTCGGTCTCCCACGCATGCAAGGGTGGGGACCGCGTGGCGACCGCCCCGATGCTCCTGCCTCCGATCCCGAAGGCGAGGGCCGCCCCCACCAGGACCAGAAGTAGACCGAGCACGGCCAGCGCTCTGAAGACCCATGCCCGGCGGGCCTCCCCTTGGGGGTTGGACAGGCTGATCCCGATCAGGAGCGCGAAGGGGGGAAGGAGAGGGAACGCGTAGTGCTCGAGCCTCGCGGACAGGCTGAAGAACACGAGCGTGACTCCGGCCCAGACGAGGCCGAGCCGAGCGATCGCCCTTCTTCCCGGGTCATCGGCGCCGACCCCCCGGGGCCGGGCGGCCAGCGTGGCCAGAAATGGGGTCCAGGGAAAGAGCCAGACAAGCACCAGGGCCAGGAACAAGGGAAGGGGGACGGATGCAAAGTCCATGGGCTCTCTTCGGTTGAAGAACCGCAGGAGCTGCTCGTTCAAGAAGTAGTGGCGCAGGAACCCCGGATTCTCGAGGGAAGCCGCGATATGCCAGGGGGCGGCCAGGAGGACAAAGAGCGCTCCCCCGCCGAGGGCGGGCGAGAGGCGCAGGCGCGGACGACCGCGGTCGATAAGGACGTAGGTCAGCGGGATTGCTAACGAGATGATGACCGCGACCAACCCCTTCGAGAGTACGCCTCCCGCGAGGGCCACGGAGAAGACGAGGATGCGGAAGGTGGGACGCTCTGGATCGAGATACCAGCGCAGGAACGCATCCATCGCCAACACCTGGAAGAAGACCATGGCGCTGTCGTGCAGCGTCTCGCGCGTGAAGAGGTAGGTGCCCGTGCTGAAGGCGAAGGCAAGGCCGGCCCCGAGTCCCGACAGCTCGCCGGCCAGCGAGGCCGCCAGTCGAGTCAGGAGCCACGTGGCCGCGATCACGAAAAGGGCGGGGGGGAGGTGGGCCGCGAACTCGGTCGTGCCCAGCACCCGGTACGTGGATGCCAGGAGCCAGTAGAGGAGAGGGGGCTTGTCGAGGAAGCGTACTCCGTTGACGTAAGGGGTGACCCAGTCATGGCGTGCGAGCATCCCCTGGGCCGCGTTGACATAGAGTGCTTCGTCGACGTCCAGGATGGCCCGGCCCCCGGCGCACGGCAGGTAGAGCACGGCCGCGAGCAAAACTGGGGTCAGGAGGAGGAGTCGGCGCCTCACGGCGAAGGAAGGCGGATCTGGTCCGCTGCGGGGGAGGCCGCGAACCGATTGGGCCCGGTTCTCTTGACGGAAGCTCGGGTTTGCATTTCAGGGGACGCCCGCCAAGACCTCGATCAGGCGCTCGCCAACGATGCGCCGCCACCCCTTGTTCGCGCCGGCGAAAGACGACGTATTGTCGGGTAGGAAGCCGGAGCGCTCAAGTGCGCGCGTCTACTTATGTTTTGTCAAGGGGGTTGGAGCTTGAGCCCCGGATTTTTCTCCCCGGCGCCCGGTTTTGATCCGCGCGCGTGCTGGCGCGCTCCCGGAGTTCCTTCGCCCTCCGAAACCTGTTGGCAGGGGTGTGTCTGGCGGGCCCCGAGGGCCTTCCCCGGACGCGAGCGGGCCTTTTTCGTTGCGCCACCCATTGAGGCTCTCAACTTTTAGTTCCCATTGAACTTAGGCCTAAGGACAGCACGCCGCCCGATGGGCCACGACCCATCGCGAGAGCGCTCGACCGAGAAGGCTCGTTTCATTACTATTGGAGCTTGGGGGCCTAAGCTGCGGCCCGCGTGGGTGATTTCGATGGTGACCGGACGATGAGCTCTCGATGATGGTGACGGACTAGTTCCCTCGGGCTTCCGGGCATGGCTCGTCTCGGGCGCCGGGGACACCCGCGTTACTCACGCCGCTTGGCGGTCTACGGCCCCGCCCCGTCGGGGCCACGGAGAATGAAGTACGGACCGGGACCCGAGGACCGGGAGACTCGGCTCGGCTGACTGCCCAGCGTGGATCCTTAATGCTGCTCTGCCCTTCTTGCCAGGCGGAGAACGACGATGTGGCGCAGGTCTGTTTTACCTGCCGAACGATCCTTTCCGCCGTTACCCGGGGCACGGTCATCGGACGCCGCTACGAGATCCTGAGCCCCCTTGGGAAAGGCGGGATGGGGGCAGTGTACCGAGCGCGCGACCGCGTCCTAGACGAGGTGGTTGCCCTCAAGCTCCTGCGCGCTGACGTCGCCGGCACATCCGAGATGGCCGAGCGCTTCCGCTCGGAGATCCGGCTCGCCCGTCGGGTGAGCCACTGGAACGTCTGCCGAATCCATGAGTACGGCGAGGACGGTCCCCTGCAATACATCTCGATGGAGCTTGTGGAGGGGACCCACCTCAAAGCATTGCTGGAGGGGGGCCCGCTGCCCACTGCTCAAGCCTTCGACGTCGCGCTACAGGCAGCCGAGGGACTCCAAGCCATACACAAGGCCGGCATCGTCCACCGGGACCTGAAGTCGCTGAACATCATGGTCGACGCCCACGGCATCGTCCGCATCATGGACTTCGGTATCGCCAAACGGCTGTCGCGCGAGGGCGCCGCGGAGCGGCCGTCCTCGAGCTACGTGATGGGGACGCCCGAGTACATGAGCCCCGAGCAGGCCCGGGGTCAGAAGGTCGATTTCCGGAGCGACGTCTACGCCCTGGGAGTCGTGATATACGAGACCTTCACCGGCCGCGTCCCGTTCCGCAGCGACGCGCCCGTGGCGACCCTGCTGATGCACCTCGAGCGCGTGCCTCCGCTCGAGGGATCCGAGGCCGCTGGCATCCCGGGGCCGCTCGTCCCCGTGCTCCGCAAGGCGCTCTCCAAAGAGCCCTCGGAGCGGTACGCCACGGCGGCCGAACTGGCCGAGGCCCTCCGCTCCGCGCGCGACGGCGTCGTCGGGCCGCCAGCTACGGCGCCGGCGGCGCGGCCTTCTCTCCCCCCGCGGCCGATTGGGCGCCCTCTACTCCTCGGCGCACTGACCGCACTCGGAATAGGGGCGATTCTCTTGGCCCTGGGCACGCGTCCACCCGGGGGACCGATTCCGGTTCCACTGGAGGCGCCGCTACCGGCGACGGCGCCGCCGACGCACACCACACCCCCCTCGACGTCACCGATGGCTACGGAGCGGACGAAGCCGTCGACGGAGGGACGGCCCCACCTCTCCGGAGCCGCGCCCACGCCCTCGCGGTTGGCGCCCACCGGCACGCCGGTGGATGAGGGGCCGCCTGAAGTCCCCGCTACGCTCCCCCGCCAGCCGCCGGCGACGCCCGGGCCGGAGACATCAACCCCACCTTCGACCACGCCGGCTCTGGCATCCGCCCCCTCCGAGACACCCGTTCCATCCCCGACCGCCCTCGCCGATGAGCGAGGCGGGCTACTCGTCGTGGTGAGCCCTTGGGCGTCGGTCAGCGTCGACGGGCATGCCCTCGGGGACACACCGCTGGGCCGGATCCAGCTCGATGCCGGCCGGCACGACGTCCTTCTCGTGCACCCCCGCTTCGAACCCTTCCATCGCCGGGTCACGGTCCGTCCCCGCGAGACCCTCCGCCTGGTCGTGGATCTCGACGTCGAAGGCGTCCGTCGCCCGCGCTAGCCGCCCGCCGAGGGCTCGACGACGCCGTTGGAGCGGGACCGTGGGTCTTCGTAGCTCAAAGCCCCTCTGGTTTGGCTCTGGAAGCCGCCCCTGTCTTGTCTTGGGAGCCAGATTCAAGGTAGCTTTGCCGGTCGGAGGGCGACCGTTGCCGGCGATACCATCATCTAGACGGCTCGGTACCTTCGTCCTCGTGGCGCTCGTCGCGGCGCCCCCGCCGTCGGCGACCGCCCTTCCTCCTGACTCTGAGCTTCTAGCCGGGATCCGTCAGGTGCAGGAGGGCGATTTCGAGGGAGCAGCCCTGACCTTGGACGCAGTCGCCCGGCGTCTCGGCGAGGATCCGAGCCGCGGCCACGATCTCGCCCAGGCAAACCTATACCTCGGCATCGCCTACGTCGGCCTTGATCAGCGCCCGGCCGCCAAAGACCGGTTCCGCCGAGCGGTGGAGGCCGACCGGGATCTGCGATTGAGCCCCGACCGCTTTTCGCCGAAGGTCCTCACCCTCTTCGAGGAGGCAAGACGCGAAGCGGACGCCCACCGCCAGACGGCGGGAAAGGGCGGCTCGAAAAAGGGCTGGCTCATCTTGGGGGCCGCGGGCGCGGCCGCCGCTACCGTCCTGGTCGTGAAGGGAACGAGCTCGGCGGGGGGCACGGCCCAGTTCGCCAACGCCCGCTTCGGAACTCCTGTCATCGTGTGCCCGGCTGGCCTTCACGGCCAGCCCATTTCCTTCACGATCCTCGTCGACGCCAACAATGGCACCTCCGGGCCCGTGACCGTCAACTCCGTGACCTCGACGATCGTCATCCAGTCATCAGATATCCCCTCCGAGATCGGCCAGGCCAGCAGCTTCCCTAGCACGGTCACTCCCGAGACGGTGGGTGCACAGAGTCAGGCGACTCTGACCATTGCGAGCACGCTCCTCTGCTTCAACGACGTCGGCGCCCCCCCGCGCTTCAATGAGTGGTCGGGCCGCGCGACCCTGACGACCTCGGCCGGCGTGTTCGTCCTCGACGCTGCGGACCGGCTTCGCATCAACATCCCCTAGAGAGCGTCGAGGAGGTGGACCCGACCACCGACCGGGGCTACCGCCCGCGTCAGTTGCTCCGGCTGGCGGTGAGGATGTAGTCCATCTGCTGGGGGCCTTCACCGGGCCCGGGGCAGTCGAGCGTGGCGGTACCGCGGACCGACAACTCGACGAAGTTCACCTTCTGCGAGGCCACACCCGCGTACTCGACCACCGCCGCCGCCGGGCATTGGCCCTCGGGCGGCTTGGGTCCCCCGCTCCTAAAGTGCACCGATCCGTCGGCCTGTACGGTGCCGGTGAGATCGAAGCTCTGAGCCGGGCAGGGCCGCCCCACCACCACGAACCCCGTTAGCAACCCGCTCCCTCCCGCGTTTCCCGTCTGCGAGAGCGTCACCGAGCCGTCGCACGTGAAGGAGCCGATCACTCCGTCGCGGGTGCGGTTCCATTGCACCAGCCAAGCCGGGTAGGCGTTGTACCGGCCGGCGACCTGCGGCACGGGACCGTCGGGAGCAGTGGGACCCTCGCCGCCACAGGCACCCACGGCCAAGAGCAGGAGCAAGCTCCCTGCCTTCTTCATGTCGTCCTCCCTCTTCGAATCCGGACAGCTGCCTCCGGTGCTATCTAGCTAAGCAAGGAGACGGCCAGACGGGGGACCCCCGACGATGGGGTAAATCATTGAGCCCATTGGGGTGGAGCGCTGGGTTGTTGTGCGGGATTCGAACAGTGTTCGGCGATCGAAACGGAGGGGGGCTATGAGTTTTCGGGGCTCTTCTTGTGGAGGCCGAGCTCTTCGAGGCGCCGGTAGAAGGTCTCGGGCGAAATCTGCAGCAGCTC
>DATMQU010000256.1:0-5574 GCA_035566715.1 Vicinamibacteria bacterium | reverse complement strand
TCCATGTTGGCCACAACGTAGGGGCTGTCCGTGACCTCGATGCCCACCTTGCTGAACGACGAACCCGGGGGGGCCATGAGGTAGGGGACGACGTACATGGTGCGGCCCTTCATCACCCCCGAAAACAGCGGCCCCACCCGTTTGCGGGCCTCCTCCGGCGACATCCAGTTGTTGGTGGGGCCGGCGTCCTCCCGGGCGCGGCTGGCGATGAAGGTGAGGTGCTCGGTGCGGGCCACGTCCGAGGGATGGCTGCGATGCAGGGTGCAGCCGGGCGCCTTCTGGGGATGCAGGCGGATCAAGGTCCCGTCCGCGAGCATTCCCTCCCGGAGGCGCTCTCTCTCCGCTGCCGATCCGTCGCACCAAACGACGCGGTCCGGTCGCACCGTCCCCGCGACCTCATCGACCCAACGCTCGGCTGGTGTCATTCCGGGACCTCGCGGCTATGGCCGCCGCACCCCCAACGGAGCAGAAGTAAATTCTAGGGTCGCCTCGCGCGGGGTGTCAAACTCGCTGGCACCAACCCACCCTGCGGCGGGCCCCGCCAGGCGCCTCGGCCCGGAGCGACGCTGGGTGCGGTCCAAAAGCCAGGGGGCTCGACCCGTACGCCGAGGCGAAGAGCCCGCCGCCGCGATCGGCAATCACGCAGGGGAAGCAAGCCTACAGAAGACCCCCAACGGCCGCCGCGGCCGGAACGCGTTTGCGGGCCGAGGGAGGCTGCCCGGGGGGTACACTATCGGCGCAATGTTCTTCCTCGATACCCGGGCCGCGCGGGCCACCTGGACCGTCCTCGTGTTCGCGGCGGCCCTCAGCCTCGTGTATCTGCTCCGGAAGCCGCTTCTCCTGCTCGTCTTTTCGCTCTTCTTCGCGTATCTGATCTTCCCCCTCGTGAGCCTGATCCAACGCGGGCTCCCAGGCAGGGGAGGGCGCCCGCTGGCGATCGGGGTGGTCTACCTGCTGCTGTTGCTCGCCCTCGTCGGGCTCGGGTTGGGGGTGGGACCGCGACTCACCGAGGAAGTCACGCTGCTGACCGAGAAGGCGCCCCAGATAGCCCAACAGATCGCGAGCGGTCAGATCATCAGCGCCGTTCTGCAGAAACACGGGTGGGAAGCGGGGCGGGTGCGACAGGTACAGGAGGCGGTGCGCGCCCACGCCGGAGAGATCATTGGCTACGTTCAGGGTGCGATAGCCGCCGGGCTCAGGTGGTTGGCGGGGGCGTGGGTCATCGTGCTCGTGCCTGCCTTTGCGTTCTTCATCCTGAAGGATGCCGAGCCCGTAGTGGCGGGGATCGACAGCCTCATCGAAGAGCCACGACACCGTGAGCTCTGGCGTGACATCACCGAAGATGTTCACTTGTTACTCGGCAGGTACGTCCGCGCGCTGATCCTGCTCTCGCTGATCACGTTCGTCGTCTGGTCGGCGGCATTCTTCGTGGCGGGCGTGCCGTATCCCGTCGGACTGGCCGCGATCGGGGGGGTGCTCGAGTTCCTTCCCGTCGTCGGCCCGCTCGCGGCGGGCGTGATCGTCGTGAGCGTCGCCCTGTTCGGCGGCTACGCTCACCCCTGGCTTCTCGTGGCCCTCGTGCTGGTCTGGCGTGGAATCCAGGACTACGTGTCGAGCCCGCTCGTCATGGGGCGCGGCGTGGAGATCCATCCGGCCCTCGTCACCTTCGGCGTCATCGCCGGGGGGGAGATCGGCGGCCCCGCCGGAATGTTCCTCTCGGTTCCCGTCATCGCCGCCCTTCGCATCGTCTGGCGCCGCGTGAGCGCCTCCCGCAGCGGCGTGGCGCGCGCCTCGGCCAAGGGGTCACCTGGGGTCACGGTTTCGGATGTTACCGCCGGGGGAGGTGCCGAACCGACGGGCCGCGCCTCACGGCCCTGATTCGACACGGCGGCAGGCACCCTAGGTGGTGGGCAGCAGCGCCGAAAATAGAAAAGCGTGATGGCACTGTCTACCCGTATGTGCTCGTTGTGTGCCCCTTGCGAGACCATACCCGGGAAGCCTCGGCCGGATGTGGAGGATGCAATTAAGGGCCACCCGCAGCATTCATTGGATTCACTCCGCGGGCGACCGGAGGCGACGGCGCGAGTGCGGGCCACTTGCAGGGCCCTGCAGGGAGAGCCTAGAGCCAGCCGCCTTTGAATCCGGCCCGGCGCAGGCCGGCCACGATGTAGGGGCAGCTCCTCATCAGCCTCCAGACGAGCTCGGTGCGGTCGTTCTCGATCATGATCACGATCGGCCCCTCGTTAATCCCGAAGTGATGGGGAGAGACCCAACCCCACTTGCTGCGCTTGCGCTCAGGAAAGGTGGGGTTGAAGGTGGCCTTGAAGCCATACGGGTTGGCGGCGTGCAGGTTCAGCTTCTCGCGGTAGTAGAGGATCGAGGGAATCACGATCTCGGGCGCGAAGGGCAGCGACGTCACTACCGCCCACGGGGCCAGGGTGCCGTCGTCGGGGCCGTGGGGCACGCCCCGAGCAACATAGTCGTAGAACCGCCGCCAGACGCCGTTCAACCGCAGCATCTTCGGGCCCGGCCCCTCGCTGGCGGTGAGGCCCCAGCAATTCCGGCTGTAACCCTCGAAGCCACGGGGATTACGCACGGCGTACTCTTGTTGGACGTGGGTGGCGCGCCGGGAGTTCTCGAAGTAGTCGAGCTCCCGCTCACGCAGGTACCTGTCCTGGATCCCGCGGAAATCGATCCAGAGGTGCGACATCTGGTGAACGAAGAGAGGTCCGGCGTGGACGAACTCGTGGCCGTAGATCTTCCGCCACGCGTACGTCGACAGCCACGCATCGTAGCTCTCCCGGGGAAGCGGGAGCGTCGGCGAGCCAAGCCCGAGGACATAGAGGATGATGGCCTCGTCGTAGCCCTCCCAACGGTACTTGAGGAACCCATGCCCGGGTTCCCACCCGTGGCTAACCGTCGCTCCCCGGTTGAGGGCCCAGCGCCAATCCACCCGCCGGTAGAGCGCGTCGGCGAGCTTCCGGATCTCGGCTTCCTGCTCCGCGTCCTCCTGGTAGTAGGCGGCGGCGGTCAGGGCTCCGGCGACAAAGAGGGCGGTATCGATCGTGGACAGTTCGGAGCCGAGCGCGCGCCGGCCGGTCGCCATGTCTAGGAAGTGGTAGTAGAAGCCCTTGTGACCGGTGGCGTCGGGCTGCGGCCCCTGGGGGCTACGCCAGAAGAATCGCAGAGTGGCAAGCGTGCGGTGTGCCGCTTCCGTGCGCGTGAGGAAGCCGCGTTCGACCCCGACCGGGTAGGCGGCCAGGGCCATTCCGACGGCGGCGATGCTGGCCGGCCAGTCCTTCCGCGTCTTGTCGCGGACGAGCCCGTTGCCGGGGTTGGTCTCGTGGAGGAAGTACGAGAAGCTCTCCTGCTGCAGCTCGTCGAGCGCGCGCTGGGGTACTTGGGCGGGAGGCAGGGCGCGCGTTCTCAAGGACGGTCAGTCCACACTGACGCAGATGCTCAGAGTCTCGCCGGACGCGAGCGCACGACCACATCTTCCGGGTCTGGGAGTGGAGGACGAAAACATGTGCCGGTTCCTCTAGCTCGCGACGGATCCCGGGAAGCAGCCGGTGCGCGACTTGGCACGGTCACCTCGGCACACTATTGAGTTTGGTCAGCTCACTCGAAAAAAGAGCATTCTGCGGGAATTCCGCGACGAGCTCCGTGAATTGAGTGCGGGCCACTTCCGTCTTCTTCTCGCGCAGCGCGGCCAGTGCCAGCAAGATTTTCGCAAACGGCCGGAGGTAGTGGCCGTGCGCGGCAGCGACCTCGAGCTGCTGAATGCCACCGCTCTTATCGCCATGGATTCCGGCGAAAAAGAGAAAGAATCGCTTGGGGCCGGAAAGGCTACCGATGATGTAATTCGCCGCCCCCAGGGAGAGGTAGGCATCGGAAGCTTCGGGGGCGACTGCCAGTAGCTTCTTGGCGTACTTATCAGCATCCCGGATCATTCTAAGGCTTTCAAGCTGACGCCTATCGATCAGGCTGGCGTAGTCGGCCTCCATGCCTGCGCTCAAACCCATGGCGAACAAAGCGTTCGTATCGTCGGGGTCTGTCTTCAGTCGAACCCGGGCCAAGCCCTGTGCCTGTCTGTCCGCGGCAAAGAAGGCCGCGCGTAGCTCTGGGTCCGGCTGGAGAGGAATCTCACCCAGAAAGCGCTTGTCGTCAAGAAAGTACGCGGAAGTCAAGATGCCTTGCCGGTAGCACTCCTCAAACAGGTAGCTCGCCGCCTCCGAAGCACTCCCGAGAGGATCGGCCGGATGGGAGTGCAGCCACGCGTGAAACAGGGCGCGCGCTTCCACAAACTTCAGTTCATAAAGAAGGCGAAAGCCGGCGTCGAGTTCCGGCGTTTCGTGAGAAGCAGCGAAGGGGGCGAGCCGGGGGCCGGCAATGGGTCGGTAAAGCGATTCGGCGGAGGGGGTTTTAGTAAACCTACCGAGAGATGCCCAATTGGCGGCTTGCCGTGGCGAAGTGGTCTGAGCTCGGCAGAGCACGGGAAAGCTAAACAGGAATACGAGAAAAAGCGCAGACCGCTCCCGGGCACCACACAATGGAGGTCGGGGCGGGCGGCGCGGGTCTCCACACCGCGGCTTTGATGTCACATTAAGCTGACCGACTGTGCCCTCAGGCACGCACGGCGCACCTACGGGCTTCGGGGTAGGTGGAGTGGCCCCGGGATCTGCTGCGCGAGCAGGAGCACCCTGTTGCCTGAGCGCCCTGAGTTGGTTGCGGTTGGTGCTGATCCAGGCCTCCAGCTTCTCGAGGACACGGCCGACCGCATCACCATATCCTGTGAGGACAACCTCGCTCAACCCCTAGCGCCAGGCACGCGAAAGGCCGGTGTGGTGCGACTCGGAGGAGTCGCCGGCACACCGTCCTCTCCAGCAAGATCAGCGCCACCCTTGGCTGCACCCTGGGGGCTCGCGAAGCCTGAGGATCTCGCTCTCCAAGGAAGACGAGTTGCCGAAGGCAGTAAGCGTGGCTCAGGCCGATTGTAGATTGTTCATTTCAATTGGGTTGATCGACCTCCGGGAACGGGGCGACCTCCGCCATCGAAGAAGCCCGTATCTAGGAGAGGCGTATCACGGAGGCGGACCTCCATCCGCGCAGGGGCCGAAGTGGCACGGGGGTTGCTCTTGACCCGCAGCGTAACAGCCTAGTTGTCCTCGGCCTTTTGATGGGAGTGAAAATGAGACTTTTGAGTATGACAGGACTTGCACTGGTTGCTGGCTTTGGACTCAGTGCGGCCGGAACCCATGCCGCCCAGGCACCGTCGCCGGCGGGGGGCACATCAACCTCTAGCGCGACACCGGCGGAAGACCAAGCGGCCTCCGAGTTGAAGGAACACCACCGGCACCACCATGACGGTGGCGTTACCAAGTTCATCGCCATGAGCCTCGACACCCTGGGCACGGATGATGCCAAGCGTCCCCAGATCGAGCAGCTCCAGAGTGACCTCCACGCCCAAATGGCGCCCGGTCGAGAGGCGGAACAAAGCCTCCAGCTGGAGCTAGCCGACGGAATCACCGCCGGCACCGTGGATACGGTCAAGGTCGATGCGGCCATCGCGAGACT
>DATMQU010000255.1:0-3174 GCA_035566715.1 Vicinamibacteria bacterium | reverse complement strand
GTGGGGTCCACCTTGCGCTTGACCCAGATGAAGGCCCGGTTGCGCTGAAGCTGGAGGGTCAGGTCCTTGCGCCCGGCCGCGTCCAGGCCGAACGCGCGGGCGAGGGCGGAGGCGGTCTGGCCCAGGTCGCCGATGTCCTGGGGGACGGCGTAGAGCGACTCCGCGTCGACGGAGACGGCCAGGGTCTTGCCGTTGCGGTCCAGGATGGGGCCCCGGCGGGGGTCGAGGTTGATGGTGCGCTCGCTCTGGCGGGCGCTTTGCTTCTCGAAGACCCGCCGCTGCAGGACCTGGAGGTGGAAGAGGCGCACGCCGATCACGACCGCCCACAAGGAGACGGAGAGGGCCAGGAGCATGAGGCGGAGCCGGGTCAGGCGCTCCCGCGAGGGGGCGGGGCCGGGCTCCGGCGGCGGCAGGGGTCGATCCATGGGCTCCTAGTTCGGCTCCGCCCGCTCCGGACCACGCCCCGGAGAGGGCCCGGGCGGGCGCGGGCCGTGCTCGCGGGTTGTTCCTTCAGGAGGCAGCGCGCCCTCGCCCGCCCCCGTCCCCTTGCCCCCCGCCACCCGCGCCGCCCCCGCCACCGGCCGTGCGGTCTCGACCACGATCGACCGCTCGGGAGGGGGAGGGGCGAGGCCGAGATCGCGGACCGCGATCGTCTCCACGCGCCGGAGGTTCTCGAGGGCGGCCTTCTCCAGGCGCAGCTTCCGGTTCTCCTCCAGCAGGCGCTCGCGCTCCCGCGACGACTGTTCGGCGGCGACCCCTGCCTGCTTGAGCTTCAGCGCGGGCCAGGCGTAGAGCACGAGGCCGCCCACCAGAACGCCCACGAGCAGGAGCAGCCAGCCGATGTCCCGGCTGGCGCGGGGGTCCACCTGGCGCACGACCTGCGAGTTGTCGATGGCCTTGCCGATCAGGACCACGCCGCTGTCCAGGCCCTCGTCCCTCATGCCGCCTCCCGCTCGATGACGCGCAGCCGGGCGCTTCGGGCCCGCGGGTTCTCGCGCACCTCCTCCGCGCTCGGGCGGATCGGTCGCCGGGTCAGGGCGGCAAAGCCCTGGGCGAGGAGAGCCCGGAAGGTCACCTTGACCTCGCGGTCCTCCAGGCTGTGGAAGGCGATCACGGCCAGCCGCCCCCCGGGGGCGAGGCAGAGGGCCAGCGCCTCGAGCGTCGCGCCCAGGGCCTCGAGCTCGCGGTTCACGCGGATGCGGAGGGCCTGGAAGGTGCGGGTGGCGGGGTGGAGGCCGGGCCGGCGGCTCCGGCCCGCGGCGCCGCGCACGATCTCCGCGAGGGCGGTGGTGGTCTCGATGCGGGACCGGCGGCGGGCCTCCACGATGGCGCGGGCGATCCGCCGCGAAGCGGGCTCCTCCCCGTAGCGGTAGATGAGGTCCGCGAGCTCGCGCTCGGGCCTCCGGTTCACCACCTCCGCCGCCGTCTCCCCCCGGCTCCGGTCCATGCGCATGTCGAGGGGCCCTGCGGCCTGGAAGCTGAACCCCCGCTCCGGCTCGTCGAGCTGCGCGGAGCTCAACCCGAGGTCGAGGAGGATGCCGGCCGCCCTCTCGCCGCCGAGGAGGGCGGGGATCTCGCGGTAGTCTCCGTGCACGAGCCGGGCCCGCGCCCCGAAGGGCAGGAGCGCGGCCCGCGCCCTCTCCAGGGTCTCCCCGTCGCGGTCGATGCCGAGGAGGCGCCCGTCGGGCGCGCTCCGCCGCAGAAGCTCGGCCGCGTGCCCGCCCAGGCCCACCGTCCCGTCCACGTAGAGGCCTCCCCCCCTCACGGCCAAGAGCTCCAGGCTCTCGGCCAGGAGGACCGGCCGGTGTCCCACCACATCAGATCCCGAACTCCGAAAGGGCCTTCCCGTCGTCCTCCGTGAAGGGCTCCTTCTTGAAGAGGCGCTCGGACAGGCGCTTCTGGTTCCACACCGCCAGGTGGTTCTGCAGCCCGAGCACGCTCACCTCACCCACCATGGCCGCGGACTCTCGCAGGAGCTGGGGCAGGAGCACGCGCCCCTGCTTGTCCAGGGCCACGACCTGACCGAAGAAGTTGACGCGGTCCAGGAAGCGGAGCTTCGAGGGATTGGTGGAGGGAACCGCGGCCAGCTTCCGCTCGATCTCCAGCCAGACCGCCATCGGATAGAGCCGCACGTACTCGCCGGTCACGCTGGTCACGAACAGCTCGGGCCCGTACTGCGACTCCACGAGCGTGCGGAAGCCGTTCGGCACCTTGAGGCGGCCCTTGTCGTCGATGCGTGCCGGATGATTACCCCGGAGCATCTCCCCCCACGCCCGCTTGAAGTGTCACGCCGCCCCGCGAACCGCGCGGGGGACGACACCGGTCTCGAAAGGTCGCCGGCCCGCCCCCAGAGGGGGCAGCTCGACCACTTCCTTCCACAAAATTCCACCAGGAGTCTAGATCCCGGACAGGGGGCTGTCAAGGCGAAAATGAACTAGCGGTTGGGTTTCCCCTGTGGATGCGTTGGCTGGGAGGGCCCCTCCCCAGGGGTGGGGGGGCCGGGAGGCAGCGGCCACTGCAGGTCGAGGGACACGTCATCGAGCAGCCGCTCCGAGTCCTTCAGGAAGGAGGCCCAGGCATCGGGCCTCCACACCTCGAACCGGTTCAGCACCCCCACCACCACCGCCTCGCGCAGAAGTCCGGTGGCCGCGCGCAGGGCCGGAGGCAGGAGGATCCGCCCCTGCCCGTCGAGCTCGCAGTCCGCGGCCCGACTGGTCAGAAGGCGGGTCAGGGCCTTGACCGGACGGCTGAAGGCGGGCAGCGCGCCGAGCTGCACCTCGAGGCGCGTCCACTCGGCCGGGGGGTAGGCGGCCAGGCATTCGTCGAGGAGCGTGACCACCACGACGCCGGCCCCCTGGGCGGCGAGCACGCGGCGGAAGGGCGCGGGGACGGGCAGCCTCCCCTTCGGGTCCATCTTGTGGCGATAAGTTCCTTTAAACACAGCGGCCTGAGACTATTCCACACTTTCTTCCACTTTTCCACACTCGTTCGCGTCAGGACCCCGGCACCCCCTCGCGGCTTCCCCGCCGGTTCTTGTTATGATGCGCGGCCCGTCAGCGACCCCATGCCACGCCGCTCCTCTCCCGCGCCTCCCGGGGCCGCCGCCTACCTCGCGGCGCGGACCCGCTTCGGCATCAAGTTCGGCCTCGACACCATCCGGGCCCTCGTCAAGGC
>DATMQU010000254.1:0-4953 GCA_035566715.1 Vicinamibacteria bacterium | reverse complement strand
AGGGGCGGGCGGGGATCGAGGTGGGCGCGGAGACAGTGAGCGACGGCCTCCGCCGAGGTCTCCGTCCACATGCCCGTGGCCACCAGCTCTCCTTCCTCGTCCAGGCGAGCGCCCTGGAGAAGGAGGCGCAGACCAGCCACGGCCGCGCCGAGGTAGCCCGTCAGCACCACCAGGTCGCCCACCCGCGCTCCCGAACGGCGGACGATCCGCTCGGCCTCCCCCAGGAGGGTCACGTCCACCACGATGGCGTTGCCGCTGGCGGAGAGGTTCCCCCCCACCAGGTTGACCCCCGTCTCCGCGGCGCGCTCCAGTAAGCCGTCGTAGAGGCCGTCCACGAACGCGAGCGTGGTCTCCGGGGGCAGGCAGAGGCTGACGGTGGCGTGCCGGGGGACGCCGGCCATGGCGGCAATGTCCGAGAGGTTCACGCTCAGGGCTTTGCGGCCGAGGAGGCGCGGCGGGGACCACTCCCGGCGGAAGTGAACGCCCTCGACCAGGCTGTCTGCCGTCACCAGGGTGAGGGGCCCCAGCTCCACCACCGCCGCGTCGTCGCCCACCCCCACCACGACCCCCGGGCCCAGCGGTATCCGCGATTGCAGGTGGCGAACCAGCTCTCGCTCTCCGATTTCTCCCAGCGGGGTCTCAGGCTGAAGCAAGCGGGACCTCATTCCGAGAACCGGCAAAAAAGGCCCTCCGCGTTGCCGTGTGGAGCGTGACCTGAACCGGGCCACCAGGTGGGAACCCTGCGCGCCGCTTTAGGCTTCCTCGGCTCGGAGGCATGCACACCGCGGAGCGACTTTGGGTCCCCGACTTAAGGACGTTGGTTCGAGGCTTCCGAATCCATCACGAACAATACAGAGGACCTCGAGCGGCATCATAGCCGCGCGGGGCCCAACTGGCAAGCGAAAGCAGAATCATTCCCCGAGGGCGGCGGCCAGCTGGCGGGCCAAGTCCTCCGCCCGGGCCGCCGCGCGCGCCCGCGCCCGGTTCTCCGCCTCCTCCAGCTGCGAGCGCAGGCGGAAGCCCTCGTCGGCCAGGTTCAGGGCGGCCAGAACGGCGATGCGCATGGAATCCACCGCCCCCGCCGCACGGCTCACCTCCCGCATCTGCCCGTCTACGTGGGCGGCGAGCCTCTCCACATATCCGGGGTCCGCCCCCGCCCGCACCGCGTAGGTTTGGCCGAAGATCTCGACGTGAACCAGGTTCGGTTTGTCCGCCATAGCGCGCGATTATAGCCCCGCCGGCTAGTCCAGGCCGTCCAGGACCTCGATCAGCTTGGCGATTCGAGCGCGGACGTCTGCTCGCTCCTGCCGCAGGGCCTTCACCTCGCGCCCGAGGGCGTCAAGCTGCCGGCCCTCCTCCGCAGACGCGCCTCCCCGTTTTTCCGTCCCCTCCAGCTTCCTCTCCGCGTCCTTGAAGCGGGCCTGAGCCTGGCCAAGGTCGTTCCGGAGGACTTTGTTTTCTCCTTGCAGTTGCCTCACCAGCTCGGCCGCCTTGCGGACCTTCTGCTCGAGCAGCTCGAAGCCGTCTTCCACCTTTCCCTCACTCTCCCCGGATCTCGGCCCCTGCGGACCGCAGCTCCCGGATGACGTCCTCCACCGAAGCCTGGACCTCCTCGCTGGTCAAGGTGCGCTCGGCGTGCTGGTAACGGAGACTCACGGTCAGGCTCACGTAGCCGGGCGGGAACGTGGGACGCTGGTAGCGATCCACGACCCGCGCTTCGCGCAAGAGTCCGCCCCCCGCCCGGCGGATGCGCGCCTCGATCTCGGCTGCGGCCAGGCCCTCCGGACAAAGGAAGGACAGGTCGCGGCTCACTCCCGGAAACCGCGGCAGGGCCTGGACGCGGACGGGCGGGACCTCTGCCCCCAGCACCCCGTCCAAGCTGATCTCGGCCAAGAGGACCTCGTCCCGCGTTTCCCGGAAACCGGGGCTCAGGGCACCGAGGAAGCCCAGCTCTCCCCCCCGCCAGCGCACGATCGCGCTCTTACCCGGGTGCAAGAACGGCGGCCGCTCGACGTTCCCGACCAGGACCGGCGCCTCCAGGCCCAACCGCTCGAAGAGGCCCTCGAGCAGGCCCTTGAGATCGAAGAAGTCCAGGGAGCGGGGGCTCTCTCCCCCCGGGGGCTTCTCTCCCCAATGGCGAGGCCGGGCGGCGCCCGTGAGCAGCACGGCCAGCCGCTGCTCCTCGACGGGCAGCGCGTGATCGGGCTGGAATATGCGGCCCAGCTCGAAAAGCTTGAGATCGTGTCTCCCCTGCCGCTGGTTCGTCTCCAGGTTCGTCAAGAGGCCGGGGACGGCGAGGGACGTGCGCAGCACGTTCTGGCCGTCGGCCAGGGGGTTGGCGAGGGCCACCGGCGGTGGGGGCCCGGGGGGGATCGCCCCCTGCCCCACGAAAGCATAGTTAATGACCTCGGTGAGTCCGGCCCCGACCAGGGCGCGCCGGAGGGCGCGCTCTCGTCCCTGGCCCGGCCCCAACCCCCCTCGACCGCCGCCCGCGGGTAGCGTGGAAGGGATCCTCTGCAGCCCGTGGTGCCGCCCGACTTCCTCGATCAGGTCCGCCTCCCGGCTCACGTCCCCGCGCCAGGTCGGGATCTCCACGATGATTCCCTCCCCTTCGCGTCCGCCGATCTCGAAGCCCAGGCCGCGCAGGATGGCGCGGGCCCTCTCCTCCGGCACTTCGGTTCCGAGGAGGGCGGCCATCGTCGAAGTCCGGAGGAGGGTCCGTCGCCGGGGCCGCGGCGCGGGAACGACATCGACGAGCCCCGGGCGCGCGGTGCCCGCCCCGATCTTCTCCAGTAGGTGGGCCATGCGGGCGGTGGCCACCACCGGCCCCTCCGGATCCGCCCCCCGCTCGAACCGGTGCGAGGCTTCCGTGTGCATGCCCAGCGCCCGGGCCGCGCGCCGTACGGCCCGGGGCTCCCAGTATGCGGCCTCCAGAGCCACCGTCCGGGTGTCGGCCGAGACCTCGCTCGAGGCACCGCCCATGATCCCGGCCAGGCCCAGCGGATCTCGGGGCCCGGACACCACCCCCACCTGAGGGGAGAGGGTTCGCGCCACCCCGTCCAGGGTGACGAGGCCCTCCCCCTCCCGGGCCCAGCGAATGAGCAGCCGGCCCTCGGGGATGCGCGCGAAGTCGAAGGCGTGGGAGGGCTGCCCCATCTCCATCATCACGTAGTTGGTGAGGTCCACGACGTTATTGATCGGACGCACGCCCACCGCCTCCAGTCGCCGGCGAAGCCATTCCGGGGAGGGGCCGAGGCGGACGTCGAGCACCCGCGCACAGAACCGGGGGCAGAGGTCGGGGGCCTCGATCGAGACCGCGAGGGCTTCCGCGGCCGGCGGTCCCGCTTCCCGCAGACCGACTTCCAGCGGCTTTAGGGGCAGCCCATAGATCACCGCCGCCTCGCGGGCGACACCGTACACGTTCATGCAGTCCACGCGGTTCGTGGTGATGTCGAGGTCCAGCACCGCATCTCCCTCGATCGTCTCCAGGCCCTCCAGGGCCAGGCCGACCAAGGTCAGGTCGTCGCCGAGCTTGGCCGCCCCGACGGGAACGTCCACGAACTCCTTCAGCCAGGACAGGGGGACCCTCATCCCCGGAACTGCTCCAGGAAGCGCAGATCGTTCTCGTAGAAGAGCCGGATGTCGTCGACCCCGTGCCGCACCATGGCCACCCGATCGATGCCCAGTCCGAAGGCGAAGCCCGTGACCTCCTCGGGGTCGTAGACCAACCGGCCCAGGCGGGCGTTCACGGCCTCGAACACCGCCGGGTGGACCATACCCGACCCCAGAATCTCGAGCCAGCCCGTGCCCTTGCAGACCCTACACCCGGAGCCTCCGCAGACGACGCAGCGGAGGTCCGTTTCGACCGAGGGCTCGGTGTAGGGGAAGTAGGAGGGGCGGAAGCGCAGGGGGTAGCCGGGGCCGAAGAGGGCGTTCAGGAAGGCCTCGATGGTCCCCTTGAGGTCGCCCACGCTGATGCCCGGGCCTACTACCAACTCCACCACCTGGGAGAACATCGGGGAGTGCGTGATGTCGCTGTCCCGGCGGTAGACCTTCCCCGGACAGATGATGCGCACGCGGGGGGGGTGCGGATTTTCCAGCATGTAGCGGATCTGGGCGGACGAGGTGTGGGTCCGGAGGAGGACACCGGGTGATCCCTTTATGTAGAAGGTGTCCTGCATGTCCCGCGCGGGGTGGTCTGCGGGCATGTTCAGGGCCTCGAAGCAGTGGTAGTCGTCCTCCACCTCGCGGCCCCCGTAGACCTCGTAGCCCATGGCCAGGAAGATGTCCTCCAGCTCCTCTTGGACGACGGCCAGGGGGTGCCGCCGGCCGAGGTCGAGGGGACGGCCCGGAAGGGTGATGTCCAGGCGATCCTGGCGGAGGTGCTCCTCGCGCTCGCGCGACTCCAGCGCGCTCCCCACCCTCTCCAGCCGGGCCTCCAAATCGGCTTTGAGGGCGTTCAACTCCCGCCCCGCCTCCCGGCGCGCACCCTCGGGCAGCCCGCCTACCGACTTGAGGAGGGCGGTCACGGCCCCGGCCTTGCGGCCGAGGTACCGGTCGCGTACGGCTTGGAGGCCGGAGGGGGCCCGCAGGTCCGCCAGCGCGAGCTCGAACTCCTCGCGCAGGGCGTGGATCTTTCCCCGCAGGACGTCTGGCGAATCAGCCATGGAAGTAGGACGGGGGCCCGGAGCCCGGACCCCCGCCCCTCTAGAAGATCAGGCGCTGGCCCGGGCCGCCTTGGCCGACTCCACCAGGCGGCCGAAGCCTTGGGGGTCGCGGACCGCGAGGTCGGCGAGTGATTTCCGGTCGAGGTCGACCCCCGCCCGCTTCAGCCCCGCGATGAACTGGCTATAGGAGAGGTCGTGCAGCCGGGCGGCGGCGTTGATGCGTATGATCCACAGCCGGCGGAAGTCCCGCTTCTTGTTGCGCCGACCCACGTAGGCGAAGTTGCCC
>DATMQU010000253.1:0-4083 GCA_035566715.1 Vicinamibacteria bacterium | reverse complement strand
GTCCGCGTTCATGGGCGGGACGCCCGGGCGCCGGGCTTCATTCAAAGCCCAGGAGGCTGTCCGTGAAGGCGGCGGCGTCGAAGGGCAGGAGGTCCTCGGCCGACTCCCCCACCCCCACGTAGCGGATGGGCAACCCAAGCTCGCGCACCACCGCCACCGCGACCCCGCCCTTGGCCGTCCCGTCCAGCTTGGCGAGGACGAGACCGCTGACCCCCGCGGAGCGGGCGAACTCGCGGGCCTGGGCCAGGCCGTTGGAGCCCACGGTGGCGTCGAGGACGAGGAGCGTCTCGTGGGGGGCCCCCGGCACTTCGCGGCCGGCCACGCGCACCATCTTGGCGAGTTCCGCCATCAGGTTGCCCTTGGTGTGGAGGCGCCCCGCGGTGTCCACCAGCACGGCGTCCTGGCCCCGCGCCTTCGCCGCGCGCAGGCCGTCGGTGAGGACCGAGGAGGGCTCCGCCCCCTCCGCCCCCCGGTGGAAGGAGCCCTCCGCCCGCTCCGCCCACACCGCGAGCTGCTCGGCGGCGGCGGCCCGAAACGTGTCCGCGGCGCAGAGCAGGACGGTGCGGCCCTCGTTCTTCCAGGCCCGGGCCAGCTTGCCGATGGTGGTCGTCTTGCCCGCCCCGTTGACCCCCACCACGAAGACCACCCAGGGCTTCGAGCGGAAGGGAGCGGGGGGGGCGGGGCGCTCCAGCGCGCGGCGGATCTCGTCCCGCAGGGCTCCGCGCCAGGCGGAGATCCCGCCCCCCGGGAGGGGGCCGCGCCGCAGCCGCTCCATGGCCTCCTGCACGGTGGGCAGGCCAAGGTCTGCCGCCAGGAGGGCCTCCTCCAGCGCCTGGAGGGCCAGGGGATCGAGGGGCCGCCGCCCGCTCAGGAGGTCCCCGACCGGGGTCTCGAGCACCTCCCGGGTGCGGGTCAGGCCCCCGCGCAGCCGATCGAGAAGGGACGCGCTCACAGCGCGGCGTCCAACTCTTCCTGGGTCTGCGCGGAGTGCCGGATCCCCTGGGCCAGGACGGCCTCGGGGCCGAGGGACACCACCAGGTAGTAGCCGTCCTTGAGGGGACGCAGGATCACGGTGCCGCGGGCGTAGCGGCAGAGGATGTGGCGGATCCCCCCCGCCGCGTAGCGCTTCATGGTCCGCTCGGCGGCGGCGAGGCCGATGCCCTGATAGGCCCCGATGAGACGGTGGCGGTAGTCCTTGGCTCCCGCCTCCACCACCACCTCGCCGACACCGTCGAAGAGAAGCGCCGCTTGCGCCCCCGCCACCGCACGGAGCAGCCGCTCGAGGGCCGCGAGGTAGGGCAAGGGGGCCTCAGCGTCCCCGGGGGGAGCGACGTCGGGAGGGGAGCATGCGGAGGCTACTTGGGAAGCTCCTTGAGCAGCTCGCCCGCGCGTCGGCCGTGGGGGCCCCCGGGGTCCTTCTTGAGCGCGCCCTCCAAGGCGGCGCGGGCTTCCTTGAAGCGTCCCACCCGGGAGTAGAGCTGGCCGAGGCTCAAGAGCAGCCCCGGATTGTCGGGCGCCTCCTTGAGCCCGATCTCCAGCTGGGCGATGGCCTCCTCCACGCGGCCCAGCCCCACGAGGGCGTCCGCGAGGCCGAGGTAGGGGTCGGCGTAGGCCTTGTTGCGGTTGACGCTGGTCCGGAACCAGTTGGCTCCCTCGCCATAGTTCTTTTCCTCGAGGAACGCTTCCCCCAGGTTGCGGGCGGAGATCTCGGGCGTGGGGTTGGTGGGGTCGTTGAAGGCGGCCAGGAACTCCTTCTTCCCCTCCTCCCGGTTGCCGGCGAGGATCAGGGCCGACCCCAGGTCGTTGCGGACGTCCACGTAATAGGGGTTGAGCTCGAGGGCCTTCTTGAAGGCCTCGGTGGCCTCCCCAAACTTTTTCTTTTGGGCCAGGGCCTGGCCGAGCCCCTTGTAGAAGTAGGGGTTCTTGGGGTCCAGCTTGATGGCCTTCTTGAACTCGTCGATGGCCATGTCCGGCCGCCCTTCCCGCAAATGCATGAGGCCGGCGGCGAATCGGCTCTCGGGGTCGACCTGGGCGGCGACCGCGCCCGCAAGGCCAAAGGTCAGGAACAGGACGAGGGCGGCCCGAAGGAGCGATCGCGAGCGGAATGGATTCATGATTCTGGGACCTCAGGCGGTGGGGACGGAGGAAGCCGGCTCCGCGGCGGGAGCGGCCGGCGTTTGCGCCGCGTCCGCCTGGCGGGCGGCCACGGAGGCGCGGCGGGCCTTGGCGGGGGTCAGCTCCCCCGCGGCGGCGGCCCGTTCGAAGGCCTCCACACAGGCGAGGTCGAACTTCTTCCCGGCCAGAAAGCGCAGGCGGGCCAGAGCGGCTTCGAAAGTCATGGCCTTGGAGTAGGGACGGTCGGTGGTCATGGCGTCGAACGCGTCGGCCACGCTCACGATCCGGCCCAGGAGCGGGATGTCCTCCCCCTTGAGCCCGTCCGGGTAGCCGCTGCCGTCCACGTTTTCGTGGTGCATGAGCCCCGCCCCCGCCATCTCCTTGAGGAGGGGCACCGCCTCCAGGATGTGGGCCCCCTTGGTGGGGTGCTGCTTCATCATCTCGTACTCGTCCTCGGTGAGGGCCGCCGCCTTTCGCAGGATCTTGTCCTCGATCCCGATCTTGCCCACGTCGTGGATGATGCCCGAGAGGTGCACCCTCTCCACCTCCTCGGGGGTCATGCCCAGGTGCTTGGCCGTGATCATCGAGTAGTAGGCGACGCGCTCGGAGTGGCCGCGGGTGTAGGGGTCCTTCTCGTCGATGGCGTTGGCGAGCATGCGTATGGAGCCCATGAACAGCTCCTTGTTGGTGGTGGCCGCCCTCTGGATCTCCTCGATGGATTTCTGGATCTCGTCTCCCATCTGGTTGAAGGCGTCCGCCAGCAGCCCCACTTCGTTCTCGCTCTTGATGGAGACGCGGGTCGCGTAGTCGCCCCCGGCCAGCCGGCGGGCCCCCTGGGCCAGCTGCTGGATGGGCCGGCTGATCTGCCCCGCGAAGGTCACCCCCAGGACGATGGCCAGCACCGTCACCACCGCCACCAGGGCCAGGGACTTCCGCCGCATATCGAAGGCCGTGAAGTACGCCTTGCTCTCCTCCACCTGGACGATCACCCCCCACCCGGAGTCGTCGTTGACCCGGGTGTAGGTCCCCAGCATCTTGATCGCGCCCCCGGGGGCGGGAATCGCGAACGGGCGGGTGGCGGCGACGCCCTTGGACTCGAGGAATTCCCGGACGATCTCGATGTTCGACATGTCGGTCCCGAGGCCCACCGATCGGTCGGAGTGGGCGATGATGTGGCCGCGGCCGTCGACCACGTACACCGCGAACAGCTGCTCCCCCGTCTGCTCGGTCATGCGCCAGATGGGCAGCAGGCTGGCCACGGCCAGGACCACTCCCTGCACCGCGCCCCCGTACTTGACCGGCTCCGTGATCACGAGCACGGGCTCCTGGAGCGAGCTCGAGATGATGGGCTGTCCGGTCATGGAGGTCCCCTGCAGGCCGCGGTAGAAGCCCTCCCGGAGCGCCTCCTGGATGGCGGGCTCCTGGAGCTGGACCCCGGACTGGGGCCCCTGCCCGGCCCGATCCACCACGCTCACGGAGTTGAACCCGGTGTTCTCCCCCAGGTAGCGCTCCAGCGCCTTCTGGTCACGGATGTGGGCCAGCCGGGTCGGGAAGGGGATCATCCCGCCGTCCACTTCCATGGTGCGGGCGATGGCCGCCACCTGGGCCCGGAGGCTCTCCACGTAGATGGCGGTCTGCTGCGACAGACTCCGCGCCATGTCGAGCTGGGTCGCCTTCTGGTTGAACTCCAGGCTCTCGCGGCTGGTGGAGACGAGCTTGAAGGAGGTCCACAGGAGCGGCACCACCCCCACCGCAAAGAGGAGGGCCAGCAGGTAGACGAGGATGCGCCCGCGACGCCTTCGGGGCCCGGTCCCGGGCACCCCTCAGGCCTCCCGGGCGGCGGCCCCGGGGGCGGCGGGGGTCGCTTCGGAGCGGGACTGGGCGACGACCTCGTAGACCGCGACCTCCCGCTCCTTGCCCTTGAGAGTGAAGCTGCCCAGGCTCCGGCAGTCGAAGAGATCGGCCACG
>DATMQU010000252.1:0-5464 GCA_035566715.1 Vicinamibacteria bacterium | reverse complement strand
GGATGGAGGAGGTGGGGTCCGCGACGCTGGAGCGGCTAAAGGGGCCGGGACGGCGGTCCAGCGGCGAGGCGGCCCAAAACGCCCCTTCCGCAGTCGAATCCGGCTCGAAAGCGGTCCCGGCCGAGGCCCTCGTCCCGAGGCTGACTCCCGAGCGCGCCGTGCCGGCCTTGGCTTCGGAGGCCCCTCCGGGGGGACCGACGCAGGCACCACCCTTGGGGCCGGTCGGCGAAGGAGAAGGCGTTGCCGACGAAGCGCCGCTCGTCCAGGCAAGCGGAGCCCCCCAGGGGACGTCGCCCGCCCTCACCTCTCGCATTCGGGGCGCCTTCCGCCGCTTCCTCGCTTTGCTTCCGGTTCCGGCCGGCGCTGCCACCGGGCCGGCGCCGGAAGCGCCGCCCCTGCCGGAGGGGGCGGCCCCGGTTCCAGAGACAGGAATGGTCCCGGCTCCGCCTGGACCGTCCGAAGCCTCCAGCGTCGGGACGGGAACAGCCCTCGAGGCCGCCGGCCCGCCTGCCTCGGCGGAGGCCCCGAGCGGACCGAAGCCCCCTCCCGTCATGACCCTCGAGCCGCCGCCGCGAAGGAGGGAGGCGGAGCCGCCCGAGCTCTTCCTTGAGTTGCCGCCCGCGGACGGTGCGTCCGCCGAAGAGGAGCTCCCGGCCCTCGAAATCGACGTGGCGGAGCCGGAGAGCGGCATCGTTGTCTCGCCCGGCGGTGCCGAGGACGAAGGTCTGCCCCCGTTGGAGATCGAAGAGGACGTTGTCGGGGAGGCCGCTCCGCTCCCTGCCCCGCCCCTCGTCGAGCATCCGCCCGAGCCGGCGCCCGTGGAGGCAGCCACAAGGGTCGATGTCGCGGCCGCCCCCTCCGGACCGAGCATCGACGGGGCGGTGACGGGAGCCCCCAAAGACGACTTCTTCACCATGCCGGACGAGGCCTTCCAGGACCGGGTCACCGATCTGATCGGGGAACTTCTCCATCCCGCGGAGGGGGGGACCCGGACGGGGGAGGGCACCCACGAGACTCCGCGCCCCCCGTCGCCTCTCTCGCTCCTGGCCGGGCCCTTCCTGGAGGACCTTACCGAGGAAGAGCGGCTCTCGGTCCTCCAGGGGCTGCGCCTCCGCGGCGTCGAGGCGGGCGACATCCTCCTCACGGAGGGCGAGTCCGGCCAGAGCCTATTCCTGCTGACCACCGGTGAGGTCAAGGTCTTCGCAAGGGATCCTAGCGGGCACAACGTCCGTATCGGTGCCCTCAAGGAAGGCGACGTCTTCGGGGAGATATCGGTGCTCCAGGGCCGTCCGCGCACGGCCACCATCACCGCCGCTGCGCGCGGGGAGCTGCTCGAGCTGGACCAAGACGCCCTGGCCCGTCTGGCTCGGGATCACCCCCGGGTCATGGCGAAGATCGACGCTTTCTCGCGCGAAAGGAGTGATGACCGAGAGGCGGCCGCCGTCCGGGCGGGGGCGCGGCCTCCGGAGCGCGCGCAGGCCAACTTGGTTCCCGATCTGGACGTTCATTTCGGGGGCAAGAGACTCGAGCCACGCTTGCGGCTGCGGCTGGCGGACGCCTTCCTCAAGGCGGGGGAGGACCGGCAGGCGGTCCAGATACTGGTCGCCCTTGCCGACGACTTGGTGCAAAACGACTTCATCGAGAAGGCGGTGGCCCTGCTGAAGAAGGTGGAGGAGATCCAGCGACGCCGAGCGGCGGCGCCTCTCGGGGAGGCGGCGCACGCCGCCCCCCCCTCCGGCCGAACGCCACCCGCCCCGCCTGAACTCCCCTCCGGGGGCGGCGACCCCGCGGTCAGCGACCGCTTCCAGGATTGGCTGCTCGACCTCGTCCGGGCTACGGTCCAGCGCCGGCCCGGCGGGCCGCCGGCGCCGGTAGCGCCCCGCCTCCTGGACACGGAGGCTCTCCGGGCCTACGGCCGCGGCCTGCTGGCGAGCCGCCTCTTCAAGGGTCTCTCCGAGGAGGAGCTCCTCGCCGTCATCCAGGGCCTGCGACTCTCGACCTTCGAGCCGGGGGACATCGTCCTCACCGAGGGTGAAGCGGGGGGGAGCGTCTACATCCTGGCCACGGGGCGGGTGAAGGTCTTCGTGCGGAACCGCTCGGGACAGGACGTGGCTATAGACGAGCTCGGGGAAGGAGCGTTCTTCGGGGAAATGGCGGCCATATCGAGCCGGTCACGGGCCGCCACCGTCACCGCCGCCTCCGCGTGCACATTGCTTGAGTTGGACGGGCCCGCCCTCCGCTCGATCCTCCAGTCATACCCGGCCGTGCGGGACGTTCTCGAGCATGTCTTCATAGAGCGGGCCACCGATCCTCACGCCGCCTCCGTGCGAGGCCTGGAAGGGCGCTAAGGGGAGGAGCGAGTTCGGCCGCGCGCAGAGGCCATGTCGCTAGGTTTCGGGCCTCGTTCCCCCGCCGGTGGCGATGGTCATCGGCCCTCGAGGGGGCGGAATCTGTTGACGCGGTTGGTTTAGAGCTTCAGCCAGCACCACTCCTTGGTGTAGGGGACGCGGCTCATTCGGTAGCCGGACTTCACGCCGACCACGACGGTGTCGCTCCAGTTGAAGCCGCAGCCGTGCTCCGTGTCATAGAGCCCGGGTTCTTCGGAGAAGCACATGTTTCGACGAAGCATCGTGTAGTCGCCGAGGGCCAGATACGGGGGTTGGTGGCCCTCCACTCCCTCGCCGTGCCCGGGTCGGTGGTAGATGTACTTCTGGACTCCTTGCTCGAGCTGGAACCTCAGGATCTCGTGGGCCACGTGGGAGCAGGTGGAACCCTCCACGGACAACTCGACCTGCATGTCGCAGCTTCGCTGGCTCACCTCCCACAGCTTGCGCATGTGGGCGTCGAATCCGCCCGCGGGGTCGGCCAGGATAAAGGCCCGGTAGTTCTCCCCCCCGTAGCCCCCGATGGAGGCACCCCCCGAGACCTGGAGGGCCATGTTGCGGCCGATCCGGTTGAAGTAGGGCTGGTTCGGGTGCGGGTAGGCGGTGACCGGCCCTACCCGGACCTCGATCCCGATCGCGGTTCCCACGCCGTGATGGGGTGTCCCTCCCGCCAGATCGAGGTCGGAGTAGACCTGGTCGTTGATCCAGAGCTCTGTGGCCTTGGCCACCTCCCAGTCCGTGACGTCCGTCCCGTGGCTGAGGATGTAGTCGCGCGCAAAACAATGCGCCCGGTCGAAGTAGACGTAGGCCCGGCGCCAGAGGGCTAGTTCCTCCGCCGTCTTCACCTCGCGCATCTTCATAAGGACGTCTGAGATGTTGACGAAGTCGACGCCGCCCAGGATCTTCTTGGCTTTCTCGAGCTCCGAGGGGTAGAGCTCGCCATCGATCCCGATCTTATTCCCCTGGACGCCGTGTTCCTTGATGCCCCGAAGCAGGAACTCGAAGAGGTCGACGGTGTCTCCCTGATCGATCGTCCCTTTGTAGGGGTAGGCGCCCTCGGCGTGGAGGAAGTCGAAGTACGTCCAGCCTCCACCGAACCACCAGCCCGTGACGAGGTCGCGGTCCAGACCCGGATAGAGGTACCAGGGAGCGGCGTCGTCCTTGTTCATGAAGGCCGCCTGGGGCCGCTCCGTCTCGATGTGCCAGTATCCGGTGAGGTAGATGATGTTCAAGTGGTCACGGATGAGGAAGGCTTGGATGTCCCGGTCGGCCAGCTTGGCCTTGAGGCGCGCGACGGTGGCCTTGTTCCAGTCCAGGGCCAGCCGGTCGGCCTTCGCGGGGGCGGGGGGGCCTTCCTCGCCGGGCCGCGGCTTGAGGAGGAGCGCCTCGCTTTTCCCGGCCTTGGCCTGATCCCCGAGCATCCGCGTGAGGGACGACGCCCCCCCCGTCTGCATCGCCGCGACGTGGTCCACGCGGGAGAGAAAGCCCGAGCCCAGGAGCGCTAGACCGCCACCTTTGATCCAGCGACGCCGATCGCTATCCATAGACCATCCTCCTGCCTGATAAGAGGGTGAAGCGCGGCCCTCGGTTTCGGCTCTCGCCGCATCGTGAGGGACGCCGGCGCCAAGGATACAGCGAATAGGCTTTGCCGAGGAACGGGACTTCCGCCGGTGAAAGCCAAGTTGGGGGTTCGGCCTCGCTCGAAGCTGTTTCTCTAGAGGCGCCACGCTGGGCGCCCAGGGACCGTATCCAATGGATCTGGCGCGTGGCTCACCGCACGCTTGGAGATCCTCCTCCGCGATACGAAATCTCGTAGCGATTCAACTTCGTGGACTTTTGAACGTGGCCGGTTCGGGGTGGCTGTAGCTGTAACCAATTGAGACCTTTAGACCTCCAGAGCAGACTATCGCTCCTTGCTCCCTGGCTCGATCCTTGCTGTTGAAGGAGTCATTCGTTGACCTTCATTGAAAATTGAGACCGCACTCTCAAATAGGGAGGGTTAGTAATGAGAAAAGGCTTTGGCTGGTTCCTGGCTCTCGCTCTGGGCCTGGCGCCTGCCGTTTGGGCACAATCCACGGGTGGCAACGTGTACGGAACGGTCGTCGACCAATCGGGTGCCCCGCTGCCCGGGGCCACGGTCACGATCGGGTCCAGCGAGCTCGGGGGTACGCGCTCCTCGGTGACGGGGAGCGTCGGTGAGTTCCGCTTCCTGAACCTGGATCACGGCTCCTACAAGCTGACCGTCGCCGTTCAGGGCTTTGCCACCGTGACCCGGGACGTCATCGTCAACACGGGCGTCAATGTCGAGCTCAACTTCAACATGAAGGTCGCTGGGCTCCAGGAGACGGTCGCGGTAACGGCCGAGACCCCGGTGGTGGACGCTAAGAAGGTCGGAACGTCCACCACGCTCACCAAGGATGAACTGTCCGAGGTCCCGCAGGGACGCGACCCCTGGGCCATCCTGAAGAACGTGCCCGGCGTGGTCGTGGATCGGGTGAGCATCGCCGGGAGCGAGGCCGGACAACAGTCCCTCTTCGTGGGCAAGGGCGCCTCGGGAAACGACACGATGTGGAACCTGGACGGCGTCGCGATCACCGACCCGACCTCGTTCGGGGCCAGCTCGGCCTACTTCGACTTCGATTCCTTCGACGAGATCAACGTCACCACCGGCGGCGGCGACTTGCAGGTCCAGTCCGGAGGAATCGGGCTCAACTTCGTCACCAAGCGCGGGACCAACGCCTTCCACGGTAACGTGCACCTGTTCGGCACGAACCACAAGTTCGGCGAAGGCACGAACGTGCCGAGCAGCATTCCGAGCTCTAGCCTGCGAGACGGGCGGGCGGACCAGATCCGGCAGATCGCCGACTACGGCGGCGATCTGGGTGGCCCGATCATCAAGGACAAGCTTTGGTTCTGGGGATCCTACGGGAAGCAGGACATCCGCCTGTACCGCTTGCTGGGGCAAACCGATGACAGAACCCTCATCAAGAGCATCAACGGCAAGCTCAACTGGCAGGCGGACTCGAACACCATGGTCTCCCTTTTCTATTTCAACGGCGGAGAGAAGAGCAAGTTCAACC
>DATMQU010000251.1:0-6724 GCA_035566715.1 Vicinamibacteria bacterium | reverse complement strand
GGTTGAACTTGCTTTGCTCGAAGTCGTAGCCGCCCACCATGGCCTTGACCGCGCCCGTCTTGACCTCCAGGGCCAGGGCCGCCCCTTCCACCTTGGGCTCCTGCTCGAGGAGCACCCTCGCCTCCTTCTTGCCCCCCGCCTCGCCCAGAGACTGAAGGAGAAAGGGGGCCACCGCCCCCCGGGGGAGGACCTCGGAGACGCTCCGCTGTCGCGTCCAGGCGATCTCGGAGGGGCCCACCCGCGCCCGGTAGTCGCCGATCTGGACCAGGGCCAGGGTGCGATCGGAGGCGAGGACCACCCCCCGCACCACGTCACCCTCGGCCATGGGCCAGTCCCACTCGTCCAGGTGGACGGGATCCGGGAAAGCTCCGTCCTTGAGCACGGAGGCGGTGGGGCGGACAAAGCCGCGGGCCCTCCGGTCCAGGAGCCGGAGGCCCCGGCGCAACGCCGTGACCGCCGCCCTCTGCATCTCGGGGTCCAGGGTGGTGTACACCCGGAGTCCGCCCTGGTAGATGCGCTGGCTGCCGTACTCTCGCTCCAAGTACTTCCGCACCTCCTCCAGGAAGTGGGGCGCGATACTGGGCGGATCCCGGTGGGGATGGAGGCCGAGGGGCGCGGCCGCGGCGGCTTCGGCCTCCGCGGGGGTGATGTACTTCTCCTCCGCCATGCGCTCGATCACGTGGTTGCGACGGGCGAGAGCCCGCTCGGGGTACTCGAGGGGGGAGAGCCGGGAGGGGTTCTGGGGCAGGCCCGCGATCAGCGCCGCCTCGGGCAGAGTCAGCTCCTTGATGGGCTTTCCGAAGAAGAACTGGCTGGTGGCCTCCACCCCGTAGTTGCCGTGTCCGAAGTACACCTGGTTGCAGTAGAGGGTGAAGATCTCCTCCTTGGTAAAGTTCTTCTCGATCTGGAAGGCCAGGATCACCTCCTTGATCTTCCTTTCGTAGGTCTTCTCGGGGGTGAGGAAGAGCAGGCGGGATAGCTGCATGGTGAGGGTGGAGAACCCCTGGCCCTTGCGCCCGCTGCGGTAGTTGGCGAGGGCCGCCCCCGGCACCCGCCAGGGGTTGAGCCCCATGTGCTTCCAGAAATCGGCGTCCTCCACGGCCACGATCGCGTTGCGCAGGACGGGGGGGATGTCCTTGAAGCCGACGATCACGCGCTTCTCGATCGCGAACTCCCCGAGCACGGAGCCGTCGGCGGCGAAGACCTGGGTGATGATGTTCGGCTGGAAGTCCTCGAGGGAGGCCACCTGGGGCAGGTCGCTCTCGTAGGCGAAGAACACTCCCACCAGCGACCCGCTGAGGATGGCGCCTACGAAAAGGATGGTCACGGCCGCACGCCGCAGACTGAGCGGCCGGGGCGGGGGCAGAGGGGCGAATGCCGCCATTGGAGCGCTTTACCTGACTAACGCGACGCCCGGCAGCCGGTTGCGACCAGCAGAGGCTGCCCAATGCTATCGGACCTGACTCGGCGTCGGTTCATAGTATTCTAGCATCCTGACTCGCCCACATGACGGGCGCTACGGCCAGGAGGGCCGGAAGTTAAGCACGTGGAGCGTCGAGACCCCCGCCGACGTTTGGCGGCCGCCGCGGGAAGCGTGAACGGCACGTCGAGGACGCCGACTCCGAGGCGAGACTATACCCGCCCCCCGGCGCCCGCGGCAAACGCGGGCGCGGGGGAGGCGGGGTCTCAGCTCTTGTCTTTCTTAGGCCGGGGAGGTTCCGGGCGTGGCGATTGGGGCGCGCGCGTGGGCTCCGACCTTGGCCTCGCGGTGCTGCGCGGCTCGCCGCGGGCCGCGCTGCCTTCGCTAGCAGGGTGGGACGAGCCGTCGCCCCGCGCTCGGGACGCGCCTTCGTCCCCCTTGTGAGATCCGCCCTCGTCGCGGGGGCGTGCCCCCTCCTCGCCGCTCCGGGGGTGGGGCTCGCTCAAGGGCTGGAACATCGGCCGGAGCACGTCGCGGTCGCGGTCCCCCGGTCGGCCGCTGTCGTTCCGGCGGGCCTCCTGCTCGCGGGGCCGAGCGCTCTCCCCGGGCCTCTGGTCGTACCGCGCCCGTCCGTCGCCCGGCGGGAGGATTGAGAGGGGAGGCATGTCCTCCTGGGTCACGGGACCGGGGTGGCCTCGCACCACGGGCGCGGGGATGTGCGTTGTGTTGTCGGTCTTGAGCTCGGGGACGGTGTCGCCGACGGTGGGGCGGGTGCGGATGTTGCGCGGCACCGCCGCCTCGCCCTCGACCAGCCGGAGGTCGCGCGTCGGCCGGGCCCGCGGCTGCTCCATGATCCGCACGTCCTTCACCACGGCCGGGTCCACGCGGCGCCGAGCCAGGTCGCGCAGCCCCATGTCTCCCCGGCGGGCGAAGGTCCAGGCGCCCATCTCGGTGTTGGGCGAGCCCCGGGGAACCGCGTAGCCGCGGGGTCTAGTCTCGGCCACGACCACGGGCCGGTCACGGTAGCCGAGAGGGCACCACCCCACGTAGTCGCCCCCCAGGCCCCAGGAGACCCAGGCTGGGCCCCAGACGTTGCCGGGGATCCAGTACCAACCGAGGCCCAGGGAGTGCCCCCAGCGACCGTAGTGGGCGGGCGCCCAGCCCCAGGTCTCGTTGGGGACCCAGGTCCAGCCGTAAGCGGTCCAGACCCAGCGCCCGAAGGAGTAGGGGCGCCAGCCCGCGCCCACGTAGGGCCGCCAGACGTAGCCCACCTCGGTCTCGTAGTACCAAGAGCCGTGGGCCTCGAAGTCGCCGGCGTAGGGATCGAGCTCCTTGGGAAGATAGCGCCGGCTGTTGCCGGCCCAGGCCTCCCGGCTCGTGCGATCCCGCTCCCAGCGCGCGAACTCGTCGGCCTCCCCGCGGTCGAAGGGGCGGGGGCGCTCGGGGTTGTCGCCGCCGCGCGCGTAGGAGCGCTCACCCGCTCCCACCGTGACCCGGCGGCGACCCGCCTCCAGCGTGGCCTCTCCCTCGTGGACGGAGAGCCGCGTCTCCCCGGAGTCGACGTCGACGCGATAGACCCCGCGCTCCTGGGTCAGCACCAGTCCGCCCGGCGTCTCGATCCCAAACAGCAGGTTGTCGCTGTTGCGCGAGCGCAGATAGAGGGAGCCGGACCAGAGCCGGAGGATGATTCGCTCGGCGCGGCCCTCCTCGTGGGCGGTGTAGTCCAGCTTGCTGCGGCGGTCCAGCCGGACGAAGGTGCCGTCCAGGAACTGGAACTCCACCCGGCCCGCGTCATCGGTCCACACGCGGTCCCCGGGAAGGAACGGAACGTTCGGGGTGGCTTCCTCCGAGCCCGCTTCGGTGGCTCGCTGCAGGGTCACGCCGGGCTCCAGGTAGCCGATCCGGCCGTGCCGATATCCGTCCTGGGCGATGGCCGGCGTTCCCGCCGCCAGGACCATCAGCGCCAGGGGGAGGAAGCGATGCATGCCATGCTCTCCGGAGCCCGTTGGGTGGGCCACTCCGGCCGGTTTCAAAGCAAGCTCCGTGCCGGGCATGCGTGCCTTTTGGGGTCTGTCTATCAACGACTTACAGCCAGGAGACCACCCCCCTGTCCCTCCCCGAGTGCGGCCTCCGTCCCCCCTGAGTGCCGGTCGCGATCCCTCAGTCGACGATGATGAGGGTGTTGGTCCGGGCGTCGTAGACGACGTCCCCCCGGACGGAGAGAAAGCGTTTCAGGAGGGGCGCGATCTCCTGGGCCCGGGCATAGGAGAGGCGAAAGCGGGCCACGGTGTGGGGGGCGCTCAGGCGCTGCTCCTCCTCCAGACGGCGCCGCGCGGCCGACTCCTCGCCCAGGCGGTCGACGGGGGCGATGCGCACGATGCCGTTCTCCTCCTCGCGCCCGAGACGGCAAGACCGCAGTGACACATCGAGCGCCGCCTGCCAGCGCACCTCCGTCAGCTTCACGGTGAGCTTGCAGGAGATGCCGGGGTCGAACACCGCCTGAAAGCCACCCACCTCGGTCAGCAGGCGGACGATGTCAAGGACGGAAGCGTCCTTGACGTCCAGGGAGATGCGGGCCTCGCCCTCCGGCGGGGGGGAAAGGGCGGCGAGAGCGAGGACCAGCGCCATCAGGCTCGCCATACGGTCATGATAGCGCGGGGAAACCCGGGGTTGCCAGGAGGGTCTGTCCCTGCTAACCTTTCCGTTTGTCCCGTGGGCCGGAGTGGCGGAATTGGCAGACGCGCACGGTTCAGGGCCGTGTTGGCTTCGGCTAGTGTGGGTTCAAGTCCCACCTCCGGCACCATAGGCAATTTCGGGGGGTAGGGAAGCCGGCCCCCCGCGCACTCATCGCTCCCCCTAAAGCCGCGCTCGAGTAACGCAAAGGCTCCACGGGCGGTGGCACCTCGAGGTTTTATTTTGCGCAGCCCCCGCGATCCGCGACCCGCTCCCCGCCCGGAAACGGGCGTTCCTCAGCCGGAAGCATCGGTGCTCAAGGACCGGATCCTGGAAGTGCTCACCGGGGACGGCAAGCCGGTCTCGGTGCGAGAGCTGGCGCGCCGGCTCGACCTGCGGGGGGAGGCGCGGCGCGCGCTGAAGGACCAGCTCCGGCAGCTCATCGCCGACGGAGAGGTGGTCCAGATCCACGGCGCCCGGATCGGCCTGCCCTCCCGCATGAACCTGGTCGTGGGGCGCCTCACCTGCAACCCCGCTGGCTACGGCTTCGTGATCCCGGAGCGCTCCGAGGCGAACCCTCCCCCCCGCCCCTACCGAAGGCGCGCCGGGGCCGCGAACGATCGGGGCGGTGGCGCCACGGGGGCGCGCCGGGCCGAATCGACGGCGAAGCGCCGGGAGGCTCCGAAGGACCTCTACGTCTCGGCGTTGAACATGAAGGAAGCCCTGCACGGCGACCGCGTGGTGGCACGAGTGGAGCGGGTGACGGCCAAGGGCGCGGAGGGTCGCATCATCCGCGTGCTCGAGCGGGCCCAGCAGCGCCTGGTCGGACGCTACGAGGAGGACGGGCGCGCGGGCGGCCGGGTCGTCCCTTTCGACCGCCGGATTCTCCACGAGCTTCTCATCCCCCCCGGCGACAACGCGGGGGCCAAGGCGGGGGAGATGGTCTCGGCGGAGATCACGCGTCCGCCCACCGCCACCCGCAACCCCTCCGGTCGCGTGCTCGAGGTCCTGGGCCGCCTCCAGGATCCGGGCGTGGATCTGAAGGTGGTGATGGCCAAGTACGGTCTGCCCGACGCCTTCCCGCAGGAGGTGGAGGCAGAGGCGGCCCGGGTGCCGAGCCAGGTGGGGCCCGCGGACGTGGCCGGCCGCACCGACTTCCGCCCCTGGACCACGGTGACGGTGGACCCCGAGACCGCGCGCGACCACGACGACGCCATCAGCTTGGAGCGCCTCCCCCATGGGCACTGGCGGCTGGCCGTGCACATTGCGGACGTGGCCCACTACGTCCGCGAGGGCAGCCTCCTGGATCAGGAGGCCTACCTGCGCGGGACCTCCGTCTACTTCCCCGACCGGGTGGTGCCCATGCTGCCCCACCCCCTCTCCAGCAACATCTGCAGCCTGGTGGAGGGGGCCGACCGCCTCACCCAGTCGGTGGTGATGGAGATCGACGGCAAGGGGCGGGTGAGGAAGGCGGAGTTCCACGACGGCGTCATCCGGAGCGCCGCCCGTATGACCTACCAGCAGGTGCAGAAGATCGTGGACGGGGACGCCGCCCTCCGGGCGCGCTTCGCTCCCCTGGTCCCCCTGCTGGAGGGCATGGACGAGTTGGCCAAGCTCATGCGCGCGCGTCGCTACGAGCGGGGCTCCCTGGACTTCGACCTTCCCGAGCCCAAGCTCGTGCTCAACGCGGCGGGGGAGATGACGGGGATCGTGGCCAGCGAGCGGCTGGACAGCATGCGGGTCATCGAGGAATTCATGCTTGCCGCCAACGAGGCGGTGGCGGACCGCCTGGCGGGGGCGGGGGTGGGGGCCCTCTTTCGGATCCACGAACAGCCCGACCCCGAGCGGGTGCAGGAGTTCTGCGAACTCGTGGCCTCCCTCGGCTACCGCCTTCCCGGCAACCTGGAAGGGGTGCGCCCGGAGGACTTCCAGCTCATCCTGCGCCAGATCGAGGGCAAGCCCGAGGAGAAGCTGGTCTCCTACCTGCTCCTGCGCACCATGAAGCTCGCCCGCTACCACGAGGAGAACCTGGGCCACTTCGGTCTCGCCACCGAGAGCTACGCGCACTTCACGAGCCCCATCCGCCGCTACCCGGACCTCGTGGTGCACCGCGCCCTGCGCGCGCTGCGGCAAGGGCTCGACGCCGCGCGCGAAGCCCAGCTCCGGGAGGCCCTCCCCGAGATGGGCCGCCATCTCTCCGAGATGGAGCGGCGGGCCACGGAGGCGGAACGGGAACTCACGGAGTGGAAGAAGGTCCGCTTCATGTCCGACAAGCTGGGGGAGGTCTTCTCCGGCTACATCACCGGGGTCCAAGCCTTCGGGCTCTTCGTGGAGCTGGACGAGATCTACGTGCAGGGCCTGGTGCACGTCTCCTCCATGATCGATGACTACTATCTTTTCAACGAGAAGGCCCACACCTTGAAGGGCGAGAACACCCGCAAGGTGTACCGCCTGGGCGACAGGGTCGAGGTCCAGCTGGTGCGGGTCGACTTGGAACGTCGCCAGCTCGACTTTGCCCTCCCGGACGCGCTGGGGGGAGGGGGCCGGTCCTCCGGGGGGCGGCCAGGGGCGGCCCGGGGGGCGCGGCCGGGAGCGGCTCGGGGGGGGCGGCGGGGAGCGGCTCGGGGGGGG
>DATMQU010000250.1:0-8355 GCA_035566715.1 Vicinamibacteria bacterium | reverse complement strand
TCGAGCACAACCTGGACGTCATCAAGCAGGCGGACTGGGTGATCGACCTGGGGCCGGAGGGAGGGGTCGAGGGTGGCCAAGTGATCTTCCAGGGAACACCGGAGGGTCTGGCCGCCCACGGACGGGGGATCACCTCCTCCTATCTCCGGGCCGCCCTGAACGGCTCGCAGGCGCGGGGCGAGGCCGCGAGCTGATCGCCTTGGGGGGCGGAAAGGCCTTGTTGATCGGGGGGTTCGTTTTGATATCATCCCCGCGCATGACGGGCGCGACGAGGGGCAACCAGGGGAGGAAACAATGCGAATGACCCGCGCGCTGGCACCGGCCGTGCTGGCGATGGTGCTCGTGGTCCCTGGCCCCGCGGGGGCGGCCGCCCGTCCTTCCTTCACCGATCTCATCGCGAACCTCAAGAGCCCGGTCGCGAAGACGCGCGAGGAGGCGGCGGTGGCGCTGGGCAAGAGCCGCCGGCGGGAGGCGGTGGCCCCGCTCTCCGCCCTCATCCGCGACCCCGAGCCCCGGGTACGGCTGGAGGTGGTGCGGGCCCTGCGCGAGCTGCGCGACCTCTCCGCCGTGCCCGCGCTGGCGGCGGCGATCGCCGACGGCGACGTGAAGGTCCGGGAAGAGGTGATTAGCACCCTGGTCGAGCTCTATGCGGACCGCGACCGCAGCGGGCCCGTGGACCGCTTCCTGCAGCTCTTCTCCGACGAGTACGACCGCTCCTCCCTTCCGCCCTTCACGACCGTGGACCCGAGTGTGATCCGGGCCCTGGCCACCGCCCTTAGGGACCAGGACAAGGGCATCCGGGAGGAGGCGGCCTACGCGATCGGCATCCTCGACGGCCGGGGCGCGGTCCGCGACCTGGTGGCCGCGCTCCAGGACCCGGAGGCGCGGGTGAGGGCGGGCGCCGCCACCGCCATCGGTAAGGTGGGCACGGTGGAGGACGGCAAGGCTTTGATCCCGCTCCTGGGGGAGGAGTCCACGGAGGTCCGCAACCGGGTGCTGCAGGCCCTGGGGGTCCTCAAGGTGAAGGATGCGGGGCCCGCGCTGCGGGAGCTCTACGAAGCCAACCGCCGGAAGGACTTCGCGGTCAAGGTCCTGGCCTGCCTCAGTCGGATCGGCGACCCCAGTCAAGCCGATCTCTTCCGCCAGCTGCTGCAGGACCCGGACACGGACACGAGGCGGCTGGCCATCGAGGGCCTGGGGCGGATTCTGGACCCCTCGCTGCTCCCCGCCTTCAAGAAGGACTACCAGCGCGAGCGGAGCGACGAGCTGCGGCTGGCCTACAGCTTCGCCCTCACCCTGCTCGGGGACCACGCCTTTGTCGACAGCCTCGTGCTCAGTCTGCCCTCGCGGACGCTCGGCACCCGGGCCCGGAACTATTTGCTCGAGATCGGGCCTGGCCTCCTCCCCGAGCTCTACCCCTACCTCAACGATCCGGAGGCCGAGATCCGGGCCAACCTCTGCGACATCATGGCCGAGCTCGGCAACCCGGAGGCCATTCCCAAGATTGAGCCGCTTCTGAGCGATCCCAGCGCGAACGTGGCCGACCGGGCCAACCGCGCGGCGGAGCGCCTGCGCCGCAGCGCACCCCCCCCCTCTCCGACTCCTCCCGCCTCTCTCCGCTAGGCCGGCCCGGCCGGGTGTGCCAATGAGCCTTCGATCCCTGACCCTTCTCGTGATCCTTGCCGGCGTGGCGTGCCAGCGTCCACCCGCAGCGGGAGGGGGAGGCGCCCCCCCCCCGGCCAGCGGTCCCTGGGCGGAGGCCCGCGCTCTCATCGAGGCCGGGCAGCTCGACGCGGCCCTGGCCAAGATCCCCGGGGACTCCCGCGATCCGGAGGCGCTCTGCCTCCTTGGGAACGTGTGGGCGCGAAAGGCGGCCACGGCACCCCTCCCCACACCCCCTCCGCCCCCTTCCCCCCTGCCGCGGGGGGCGGCCCCACCCGCCGCGCCCGAGTTCAAGCCCGAAGAGCTGCAGGCCCTCGAGTTCTATGAGAAAGCGGTGGCGGCCAGGCCCGACCACGCGGGCGCGCACCTGGGCCTAGCCGAGCTCCTGGCGCCGCACGCGCGCGCCCGGCTCGAGCGCGAGCGAGAGGCCGCGGCCCAGGCGGCCAGCCGTCGCGGCCGGAAGGGGAAGGCGCCCGCGCCCGCCCCGCCCGCCCCCGAGGGGCCGGACGCGAGCGTCGAGCGCGTGGTGCGCGAATACCGCCTGGCCGCCCAGGGCGACCCGCGGGCCAAGGCCCCGGTGGAGGCGCTCATCCAGTTTGCGGAGAGCGCGGGGCGCCTGGAGGACGCCAGCCTGGCCTTTCAGGAGCTGCTCCGGCGGGACAAGGAGAAGGCGGAGCCGTTCATTCGCTACGGAGACTTCCTCCTCCACCAGAAGAAGGACGGGATGGGAGCGATCGGCGAGTACGCCCAGGCCCTGATGTGGCGGCCCGACGATGACGTCACCCGGGCCAAGATCGCCGACATCTACTTGGCCATGGCCGCCGAGCACCTCGGCCAGCGCGAGTATGCCTCCGCGGAGGCGCGCCTGAAGGACGCCCAGAGATACATCACCGACAAGAACTCGCCCCAGGGGCTGAAGATCCAGGAAGAGCTGTCTCAGCTCTCCCAGATACGGGGGCGGCCGCCCGGCCGCTGAGGGGGAGGGAGCGGGCTGCGCCCCTCAGAAGGGGCTATGGCCCTGGCCGTTGTCGTCGATGTAGATGAGCCCGCTCTCGCTGGGCGTCCCCGGGTCGGCGAATTGGGTGATCACCTGGCCGCCCACGATAAGCCGGGAGGCGGCGACGCCCCCGCTCGCGGTCTCCACCAGGTGGGGATCGTAGACCCGGACATAGTAGGGCTGGTCGACGGGAGGAAAGTTCGCGGGCACGGCCGTCACGGTTCCCGTCCAGGTGAGGGTGCCGGGGGTGAGGGTGAGCAGGAACCCCGACGGGGTCCCGGCCGGCGGCTGGCGCATCCAGCTCCCGAAGAAGACGACGGGATTCTCGCAGAGGGCGACGTTGCTGGGGATCACGGCCACGCATCCCGCGGGCTGGCGATACTCCAGCCGCACCGAGACCAAGCGGGGTTGGGTCACGGGCGAGGGCCCGGCCGTGGTCTGTACCTCGAAGCAGGCGCTCGTGAGGCCGGCCGCAACCAGCAGCGCTCCCCGCCCCCCGCGCGCGAAGACGGTCATCGATCTCCTCGGACCCGCGCGGGAATGCGACCGCCCCGCCGGGCTTCCCGTCATTCCGACCCGATGATACCATCTCCGGGTTCCCATGGAAGACCGTGCCCAGACCCTGGTCCTCGTCATCGATGACGACGAGGACGTGCGCCGGACCTGCCTCGACCTCTTGCAGGCACGGGGCCATCAGGCGGTGGGGGCGGCGTCGGTGGGAGAGGGCCTGCGGCTGTTCGACGAACGGCATCCCCAGGCCGTGCTGCTGGACCTGAAGCTCCCGGACGGCGCGGGAATCGACGTGCTCCGGGAGCTGGAGCGGCGGGCCCCGGGGACGCCGGTGGTGGTCATATCGGGGTACGGCAGCGTCACGGAGGCGGTGGAGTCCATGCGCGTGGGGGCCGCCGACTTCATCGAGAAACCAGTGGCCCGCGAGCGGCTGTTCCAGGTCCTGGACCGGGTCCTGGATTCGCCCAACCTCGGGCGGGAGGCGGATCTCGAGAAGCTGGCCGACGGCTCCCGCTATGGCACGGTGGGCCGGTCTGATCCCATGCGCCGCATCTACCAGCTCGTGGAGATGGCGGCCCCCACCAAGTGCCGGGTCCTGATCTCGGGCGAGCGGGGGACGGGGAAGGAGTTGATCGCGCGCGCCATCCACGCCCTCTCCCCGCGCCGGGACAAGGCCTTCATCCAGATGAACTGTGCGGCCATCCCCGCCGACCTGATCGAGAGCGAGATGTTCGGCCACGTGCGGGGGGCCTTCACGGGCGCCCTCGGCGACCGCAAGGGCAAGTTCGAGAGCGCGGCCCACGGGACGCTGTTCCTGGACGAGATCGGGGACATGAGCCTGATGACCCAGGTGAAGCTGCTCCGTGTCCTCCAGGAGGGGGAGGTCACCCCGGTGGGGAGCGCGGAGAGCCGACCGGTCGACGTACGCATCCTGGCCGCAACCAGCAAGAACCTGGTCGAAGAGATCGAGCGGGGGGCCTTCCGGGAGGACCTCTACGACCGCCTCAACGTCCTGAACATCGCGGTGCCCCCCCTGCGGACGCGGCGGGAGGACATCCCCGAGCTCGCCCAGCACTTCCTGCGCCTGTCGAGCGTGGAGAACGGCCTCAAGCCGAAGCGGCTCTCGCCGCGGGCGGTGGATTTCCTGACCCAGCTCCCCTGGCGGGGCAACGTGCGCGAGCTGCGCAACCTGATGGAGCGGCTGGTGGTGCTGGTGAGCAAGGAGGTCGTGACGCACCGGGACGTCATGGAGGCGCTGCAGATGACGGGGGCGGGGGCCCCCGCAGACGGCGGACCGCTGCCGCTGCGCCAGGCGCGCTCGCGCTTTGAGCGGCAGTACATCCTGGAGCGGCTCTCCGCGAACCGGGGGAACCTCGGGGAGACGGCCCGCGACCTCGGCATCGAGAGGACCAACCTCTATCGGAAGATGAAGCAGTTGGGTCTGAGCAGCGACAAGGGGACCCGCACGCACGCCGGCGCCCGCAAGACGACGCCCTAGCCGCGGGTCGGCTCTCCTCTCTCCGCCCCCCGGGGAGGCGGCCAGCCGGGGGAGGGAGGCGGCAGGGCCGGCCCTCCCAGAAGCTCCCGGCAGGAGGGGACATCGGCCGGATCGGCCGCCCCCGGTACTCGACTTGATGTTGTAGAAACGATACCGGGCCGTTGCACCTACGCAGCATTCGCGAGCGCCCTTTTTCGGCTATCGAGCTGCAAGCTACTGATTATTGAATCAATTAGTCATCTGGCTGATTGTTGGCGCGGTTCCTGCTCAAGAGGGTGTCCGACGGGGATCGCTCCACTCAGCCCTTTGCCGGCTGGGAGCGTCGGGGCCATCCGAAGCGTTCGACGAGGTTTGGAGGGAGCCGAGTCGGGCGCATCGGGCGTGGGGGTCAGTCGGCCCCGCGGGCATCCGAACGACTCCAGGCCGGGCCAGGCGGGGTGACGGCGATCCCTTTTTTTTCGCCAGCTCCGCCCCTTTGACCGCCTCCCGCCCTGCGGTGTAGATTCAGCGCTTCGCCCTTCGGCGGGAGAGTCACGAGTGGCCCCCAAGAAAGCCTTCATCACCGGCATCACCGGCCAGGACGGCAGCTACCTGGCGGAGCTCCTGCTTGAAAAGGGGTACGAGGTCCACGGGCTGGTGCGTCGCAGCAGCTCGTTCAATACCTGGCGCATCGACCACGTGCGGGACCACCTGATGCTGCACTACGGGGACCTCGTGGACCAGAACAGCCTGGTGCGCACGCTGGAGGCGGTGGGCCCGGACGAGGTCTACAACCTGGCCGCCCAGAGCCACGTCAAGGTTTCCTTCGAGATGCCGGAGTACACCGGCAACGTGACCGCGCTCGGGGTCCTCCGGCTGCTCGACGCCCTGCGTGAGCTGGGCCTCTCCGCCCGCGTGTACCAGGCGGGCAGCTCGGAGATGTACGGCCTCGTCCAGGAGACGCCCCAGACGGAGCGCACGCCCTTCCATCCTCGCTCGCCCTACGGCGTGTCCAAGGTCTTTGGACATTGGACCGCGATCAACTACCGGGAGGGCTACGGGATGCACGTCTCCAACGGCATCCTCTTCAACCACGAGTCGCCCCGGCGGGGGGAAAACTTCGTGACCCGGAAGATAACCATGGGCCTGGCCGCGATCAAGAAGGGGAAGGCCCGCGAGCTACGGCTGGGGAACCTCGACGCCCGCCGGGATTGGGGCTTCGCCAAGGACTACGCCGAGGCCATGTGGCTCATGCTCCAGCGCGAGAAGCCCGACGACTACGTGGTGGCCACCGGGGAGAACCACTCGGTGCGGGAGTTCCTGGAGGAGGCCTTCTCCTACGCGGGCCTCGATTGGCAGGAGTACGTGAAGGTGGACCCGAAGTACTTCCGTCCCGCGGAGGTGGACCGGCTTCTCGGCAACCCCGCCAAGGCCCAAAAGGCGCTGGGCTGGAAGACGCGGATCGGCTTCCGGGAGCTCGTCCGCCTCATGGTGGACGCGGACATGGAGGGGCAGGGCCGCTAGGCGGCGGGGACGGGGCCGGCCTTGGCCTCGATGAGCGCGTCCAGCTCCCGCTTCAGGCGGCCCAGGATCTCGTCGTAGGTGAACATCCCCACCGTCTCCGTCTTGCGCTTCAGGTTGACGTGGGTGGGGCCGCACCACAGACCGAGGTCGGCGTCGTCGGTCTCCCCGGGGCCGTTCACCCGGCAGCCCATGACGGCGATGGTGAGGGCGTGCCGCTCGGCGTAGGCCGACATCGTCTTCACCGCCTCCGCCAGCTCCACGAACCTCTCGTTCTCCACCCTCGAGCAGGAGGGGCAGGAGATGATGTTGAGGCGGTCGTCGTCGAAGACGGGGACCGAGCGGTAGCGGCCGGCGGCGATGTCGGCCAGGATCTCCTGCCCGACCAGGACCTCCTCGTACTTCCGGGGGTTGGGGAGGGTGAGGCTGACCCGCAGGGTGTCGCCGATCCCGCGGGAGAGGAGCTGCTCGAAAGCCACCCGGGTCTTGATGATCCCCTCGGGGGGAACGCCGGCCTCCGTCACGCCCAGGTGGAGGGGGACGTCGGGGCGGAGAGCCGCGAAGCGGGTGTTGGCCTCGATCACCTTGCGGGGGTGTGAGTCCTTGAGGCTCACGACGTAGCGGTCAAAGCCCAGCTCGTCCAGCATCCGGCAATGGTCGAGGGCCGACTCCACGAGGGCGGCCACGTCGTCCTCGGGATGGCGGGCCTTGGTCTCCGGATCCACGCTCCCGCAATTCACCCCCACCCGGATCGCGCAATCGTGGTCGCGGGCGACCGCGGCCAGGAAGCTCACCTTTTCGCGGACCGGCTTCTCCTTCTCGTGATGGTAGAGATGGCCGGGGTTGTAGCGCACCTTGTCCACGTGGGGGGCCACCCGGGCGGCCAGGCGGTAGTTCTCCTGCAGATCCACGACCAGGTTGGCCGTGGTCTGCCGCCGGATCTCGGCCAGGGCCTCCACGTCCCGCGTGTTGTCGACGGCAATGCGGACGAGAGCGGCCCCCGCCCGGGCGATGGACTCCGCTTGCGCGACGGTGGCGTCGATGTCCTGGGTGCGGGTGGCGCACATGCTCTGCACGCCCACGGGGTGGGCGGCGCCCAGGGCCACCTTCCCGATGCGCACGGTGCGGGTCGGGTTCCGCTTCATACCTGTCCGCATCGTAGCAGACGCGCTCCGACCCGCCAAGGCGCCCTCATTCCATCTGCTCCAGGGCCCGCACTCCCTGCCGCATGGGGAACCAGAAGGTGGCCAGGCTCGCGGCCAGCGCGGCCAGGAGGCTCAGGGCCATCAGGACGCGGCGGCCGGGGGCGATAGGCTCCTCCCGGTACTGGTGCCAGAGATAGGTGGATGCCGGCCAAGCCAGGAGGCCGACCACGACCAGGATGAAGAGAACGGCCAGGACCATGAAGGCGATGCCCCCGTAGGAGCCCGCGACCTGGCTGAGGTTCTCGGCGGAGAAGCGCGGGTACCGCGCCCCCATCCCCGCCGCCAGGCCCACGAGGGCGAAAGTCATAAAGAAGATGGCCACCCCCCCCAGGACCCGCAGAACGGGGGTCACCCCCAGCAGCTGGTTGGAGACCAGGGTCAAGGCCTCGGCCAGGACCAGGATGGGGACGAGGCCGGTCCAGAACTTCGACCACAGGAAGGCCCTCATGGTGACGGGGGCGACGCGCACCAGCCAGAAGGCGGCGCCCTCCGCGGAGACGGCGGGGAAGACGAAGCGCACCGCCACCGCGGAGAGCACGAACGCGGCCATGCCCAGGTTCACGAAGGCGTAGGCGTTCTTGATCACCCCGCTCATGTAGGGGATCCGCTCCAGGTCCAGGACCCGGAAGTTGTAGACGTAGACCAGGGCCAGGGCCAGGAGGAGCAGGAGCTGCGACCACTGGGCGGTGTCCCGCAGGAAGACCTTGAGGTCCTTGAGGAGCAAGTGGCGGGAGACGGGCCGGAGGGGCAGGTGGGAGACGAGGGTCTCCAGGAGCCGGAGGCGGGTGAAGCGCGCCTTGCGCGCCTCCTGCGCCTTGCTCCAGGCCGAGAAGTAGTGCCGGGTGAAGGCCAGGCGGGTCAGGATGGTGAAGGCGAGGGCGGTGGTCCACAGGGAACCCAGGTGCAGGCCGTCGATCCCGCCCTGGAGGGCGGTGAAGAGGCTCTCCCCGGCCCAGAAGGAGGGCAGGAGGGGCGTGACGGGG
>DATMQU010000249.1:0-3743 GCA_035566715.1 Vicinamibacteria bacterium | reverse complement strand
TGCGAATGGCACCGCCCTCGTTTATCTCGAAGCAGGACGCACGGAGGGAACTCTCGCCGGGGTAGCGGGCGAGAACAGAATTGAGATGCAGGTCGTCGATGGCGCGGGCGTCCCCGGCCTTTGGCGGGTCACGATCGGGCCCGGCAGCGGCCTCGTCCGGATCATTGCGGGCGAGGGCCAGGTCCAGGGCAGCAGCGTCATCTTCCGCCTCAAGGGCGTGGCGGGAGAGAGGGTAGTGTTGGGCGTCCGCGTGGCTCCATAGCCATCGAACCGGGCCGGCGTTGCCTCGCGCGCGAGATCTGGTGTGGCAGGGGCCCGCCACCGCTCACGGGCGCTCGACAATCCGCAGCTGGTTGCCGTCCGGATCCCGCAGGACGAACATCGGCACCGGATGGCGGATGATCTCCGGGTCGGCGTCGACGCCGCTGGCCCGCAGATCCGCATGGTCGGCCTCGGCGTCCTTGGTCGTCAGGCGGACCTGGGTGTCGATTCCTGTGGGCTCGCCCGCCCGCGCGCGCACGAGGGCGATCGTCGTCGCTGCGCCCGACGGCGCTACCTCAACCCAGCGCTCGCCCTCACCATAGGGCACGTCCATGCGCTTCTCGAATCCAAGCTTGTCGAGGTAGAACTCGAGGGCGCGGTCCTGATCTTTGACCGGGACACCTACGGTCCCGACCTGTGTTATGTGCAGACTGGTTTCCGTGTCGGTCATTGTCATTCTCCTACGTGGGCCCGTCAGACTACCGGGCCGCCAGATATTGCAGCGACCCAGGCGTCGTAAGGGACTCCCCGGTCTCGAGCAGCGTCTTCAGGCCAGACAGGACCATCATCCAGCCGCCGTACAGCTGGGAGTTGGCCCCATCGCGCAGCTGGTCGTGGGTGACGGTCAGGCGGCATGAGTCTCGGACCTGCTCGATCTCCCACGTGACCCGGGAGGTCCCCTCGCGCTTCACGTCGTCACTCCAAAGGGCCCTGAAGCTCTGGACGAGGCGGCGTGGCGGGTCGACCTCGAGGTTCTCGCCCTCGGAGATCGCCATGGAGGGGCTGACGGTACCGCCACCGGCCCTGGCGGTGTAGGGGGATCCGGTCTTCCAGTCCGAGTAGACGCCGACCCCGAACGTGTACCTCTGCCGCATCTCGGGGTCGGTGATCGCTTGCCACAGGCGCTCCGGCGTCGTCTTGATGTAGATCTCAAAAACCTTCTCCATCGTCGCCTCCAATTGCTTCTTGAGCCCACTGAGGGCCGCCGCCCAGGGCTCGGCATACTTGCTTACCCAACGGTCGTGGATGAGCCGGATCGGCACAGCGTTGAGGAAGTGCAATTTCTCGCGGCCGCGCCGCCGGGTCACGACGAGTCCGGCCTCTTCGAGAACTCGAAGGTGCTTCATCACTCCGAAGCGCGTCATCGGCAGTCGAGCGTCGAGCGCGCCTAGCGTCTGCCCGTCCTCCTTGAAAAGCTCGTCGAGCAGGCTCCGACGGGTCGGGTCGGCCAAGGCCCTGAAGATGGCGTCCACGAAGGAATAATAGGTGACTAAATGGTCACATGTCAAGTTTGAAGGGCCTCAGCAAGCGCCATAGAGGGACGTTCAGTCAGGCTAAGTCAATAAGCTGAATATAGTTATCGGCGTAGAAACGGTTCAGCGGGCGGGCCCGTGTCAAGGCCCGCCGCTCCTGGAGGGTCAACGGGCGATGTACTGCCGGTCAGACGTCGCTCTTGCTTTTGCGCCCCTCGGCTGCGGGGGAGGATGCAGGAGAAGGCGATGCCTGGGGCGTTGTCGCCATGTTGGCTGGTGAGGAACCCCCCTTGCCCGGGCCGCTGAGAAAGCGCATGGCCGTTGCGGCCAGGCCATCGATCGCGGACCCCCCGTTCCCGCTGCCCGTGACCAGGATGTCGGGGACGAACTTGGCGTGCCCTTCGGACAGCGATCCGATCACGTTGACGAGCGCAGTCGCGGTGGAACCGAGCGCGGATACCTGGGCTTGGTAGCCCTTGGCGCGCGCCAGGCCGACCGCCTCGACCTCGGCTCCCCTCGCCGTGCCCGTCAGCCTTATGTACTCGGCTTCGCCGCTTCCTTCCTTGGCCCGGGCGGTGGCGTTGTTGGTCTTGATTTCGACGCCCACCTTGGATTTCGCGAGCTCCGCCTGCATTTCCGCCGTCCCCTTGGAGTGCTCCATCGCGATCCGCTCCTCCTGGGCTGATCGCTGTTTCTTGAATGTCTCGATCTCTTGGTTCGCGATCTCGCGCTGGGTGAGAACCTTCACCAGGTCTTCCGGCAAGATCACGTCCTGGATATAAACGCCCTTCGTCTCGACTTGATACTGCTCCAGCTGCTCGCGTATGTGCTCGAACGCTTCCATCTGGACCTGCTGGCGCGTCTCGATGAAGCGGATCGCGGGCATGCTCTGGAGCTTGTCGCGGAAGTGGTTGCCGACCGCCGCCTGCAGCACCTCATTCACGAGGTTGCGCATGGTGCCAACCATCGAGATCACGCGCGGGGCCTTGGTGTCAGGGACGTGGATCTGGACCTGGAGGTCGATCTTGAAGACGAACCCCTCGCTGCTCTTGGCCACGATCTGCTGCAATTGGGCATCGAGGTGGTGGGCCTCTGACACCGCGTCTGCCCAGTTGAGGTTGAGGATCGAGGTCGGCACGATTTCCGCCTCGTAGCAGCGCGGATTGATCGGGTACTTGCCCGTGCGCAAGGGCTCCTGCCAGACGCCGCGATGACCCGGTCGCACCAGGGATCCGAACTTGAACTCCGCACCGGACGTGTCCTGGGTCACCAGTCCCACGTATGCCTTCATGACTGCCACCTGCCCTTGCTTCACCAGCAGCATGGGCACCTGCTCGACGGTCACGAGGAATGGGTTGAGGGCGTATGCCCCGTAAAGGAGGGGATCATGCTGCAAACCGATCTTGCCCCCGGAATCGAGAAATGCCTGGAAATCCTGGTAGTTGTTGTGCAGGTGGTTCTTGCTCGCGAGGAGGGCCTCGATGATGTCAGAGTCTGTCCCTCCCTTCTTCTCCATCTCCCCAACATCCGCGAAGGCCCCGAGGCGGCTGGCGATGTCGCCCGACTGGAGCGGCTCGCCCTCGTATGTCGTGACGATGCCCACGGTATCGTAGGTCATGCCGTCGTCGTGCCGCTGCGGCTCGATGCGAACTAGATCGAGCTGCTCCCGAGCAAGGCCCAGCGCGTCGGGCGTGATGGGGCCGCCGCGGCCAGCCTTGGCGCGCAGCTCAGGCGAGATGGGCTGGCCATACACCTCGCTCTTGGTGATGACCATGAAGCCGACGGGGTGGATCGGAACGAGCGTTCCCGGCGGCAAGACGGGTCGCTGCACGCCCTTCTGCCCGCCGCTACTGACGAAACTACGCAAGTCGGAGAAATTGCCAAAGTCCTTCCTGTAGACCGCCGACTTCGCTCCGATGGGAAGGGGCCTGCCCACTTGAGCGATCACGACACCGATCTCGCCCGCCGGCACCTGCACCCAGGGGAACCTGGTCACGGAGTAAACCAGGAACGGCTTGAAGCGCAGGCCCGGCATCAGCAGATCCGCTTGGTACCCCGCCTCTTTGTCGAATGCGATGGGGTTGTCCTGGCTCAGGCGGCGCAAGCCGAGGCGCTTGGTGACGAGCCCGACCTCCGTCGGCCCAATGCGCCGGACCGACAAGATGAAGTAGAAGAGAACGAGGAGAGTGGCAGCAGTTATCCAGGCCAGCGGACTGTTGAGCGCCAACA